>NZ_JBFAXQ010000009.1:0-273048 GCF_040680855.1 Kribbella sp. NPDC051952 | reverse complement strand
GGTGTTCGACTTAGACTCTGTGAGGAAGCCATGGAAGAACCTGACCCGCGGCGGTGGCGACTCGATCCGGCCGACTGGTGGTTCAGCGGGCGGCTTGCTCGATCACCTGGGTGACCGCCGACGGGTGGGACAGGGCGACCATGTGGGACGCGCCTGGGATCTCGACCGTCTTCGCGTGGGCGCGCTGGGCCATGAAGCGCTCGGCGGCCGGCGGGATCGCGTGGTCCCCGGTCGGGATCACGGCGTACTTCGGCAGCCCGGCCGGAGCCGTCGTCGCTACCTGCTCGTCGAAGGCGGCCGCGTTGATCGGCCGCTGCGAGGCCCCGAGTACGGCGGCCTGCCGGGCGGGCAGGTCCGCGGAGAACACCCGGTGGAACGCCTCCGGCTTCACCACGAGGTCGACGCCACCGGCGTAGCTGATCGCGTTCGTGGTGTCCGGTCCGAGCTCGCTGCCCGGGTACTTCGCGTTCAGGGCGCCGATCGTCTCACCGGCCTGCGGGATGAAGGCCGCGACGTACACGAGCGACTTGACCCCGCTGGTCCCGGCCAGCTCGCTGACCAGGGCGCCGCCGTACGAGTGACCGACGAGGACCTTCGGACCGGCGATGCCATTCAGAACACCTGTTAGGTACGTCGTGTCCGTGGCGGTCCCGCGCAGCGGTACGGCGGGGGCGACCACGGTGTAGCCGTCGCGCTGCAGCCGGCTGCTCACCTCCGACCAGCTGGCGCCGTCTGCGAACGCGCCGTGCAGCAGGACGATGGTTGGCTTCGGTTTGGATGGGGTGTGAGCGGCGGCGGTGGTCGCGCCGGTCAGCAGTACGGCGGCGGTTGCGAGGAGTGCTCCGAAGCGGCGGAGGTTCATCGGGTGGCACCTGCCTCGACTGCACTCGCGATGAACTCCGCGACGGCCTTCGGCTGGGAGACGGCGACCGCGTGCGAGCCGTCCACCTCGATCGTGGTCGCCTTGGCGCGGGCGGCCATCGTGCGCTGGCCCTCCGGGTGGATCGCCTGGTCACCGGTCGCGACCAGGTCGTAGACGGGGAGCCGCTTCCAGCTCGCCGTACCGGCCTTCTCCTCGAACGCGGCGGCCGCGATCGGGCGCTGGGTCCGGCCGAGGATCTCCGCGTCCTCGACGTCGGCGGCGAACAGCGCGCGGAACTTGTCCTGCGCGATCCCGAGGAACGTCTCCTCGCCACCGTCGCCGGTCGGCAGGGTGTGCGGGACGAGGCCGGAGGCGAAGTCGTTGGCCGGGAAGCTGCCGAGCAGGTCCTGCAGGCTCTCACCCTCGTCAGGCAGGAAGGCGGCGACGTAGACCAGGGCGGTCACGTTGTCGGCCTGGTTCGCGGCGGCGGTGATGACGGCACCGCCGTACGAGTGGCCGACCAGCACGACCGGGCCGTCGATCTCGCGGACCTGGGCGGCGACCCTGCTCGCGTCGAGGGCCGGACCGCGCAGTTCGTTGGAAACGGCGACCGCGGGGATGCCACGGTTCGTGAGCTCCGCGATCACTCCGGCCCAGCTCGAGTTCTCCGCGAAAGCCCCGTGCACCAGGACGACGGTCGGTGTCTTACTCATGGTTCTCGATCTCCTTCGATTGGCTTGCTAGAAGGAAACCGCTTCAGGCCGCTCCGCCGGATCGACCGAACACCCGAACTCCTCCGGGCCGGCTGAGGTGGCTAGCGCGGCTGGTGCACCCAAATCTCATGCGTTCGGGGGAGGGGCGAACCGTTCGAGCACGAGCCGGGTGAGCTGGACGCGCGAGTTGACCCCGAGTTTGGTGAACGCGGCGCGGAGATGCGTCCCGACCGTGCTCGCAGACACCACCAACTCCTCGGCGGCCGACCGGTTGGTGTGGCCCTCGGCGACGAGCAGCGCGACCCGGCGTTCCATCGGGGTGAGTGCCTCCCAGCCTTCCTGGGCCCTCGCGGGTACGGCGGCCCAACGGCGGCGTCGTACGCCGGCAGCTTGCAGCACAGCCTGGATCCGGCCGGCGGGTGCGGTCGCGCCGATCGCCGTCAGGCTGTCGAGTGCGTGTTCCAGGACCGCGATACCGGTCTCGCGGTCGCCGGCTTCCAGCTCGGCCCGGCCGTAGAGCTCCTCGGCTCTTGCCAGCAGCAACGGTCTCCCGGCTGCCTTGAGCAACTCCGTTGCCTTCGCCAACCGTTGCAGGTCATTGCCTGCAGCCACGAGCTCGAGGGCCGCGCGGCCGGCCGTCGATGGACTGAGATCAGCCAGCAGGTCCTCGGCTCCCGCCTGCACCAGCAGATCGATCCGCTCGGGGAAGTCGTGTGGCACCTCGCGAAGCCGACCGGTCGCCTTGGCATCGCCGTCCGCGATCGCGAGCAGGGTGTTGATCGTGGCGTCGTGGCCGGCGAGCTCACGTGCCTGAGTTGCTTGGTTTCTCAGCAGAGCGATGAGGGCCAGGAGTTGGTGCGCGACCGGCTGAAGCGTTGTGTCGTGCAGTTGGGCCATCCAGCGCAGGCCGGCGTTGGCTGCGTCCTCGGCGGCCTGCAGGTTGCCGGCCGCATACTCCAGTCGGGCCCGCAGAACGGCCAGTTGCGGCGCGGACCACGAGTCGCCGCCGGTCAGCAGCTCCCTGACTCGATCAAGGGCTTGCGGTAGCTCATCGGTCTCGGCTCGGCAGTACAGCTCGCCAACCTCCACCAGGGTGTCGGTCAGGCTCCCGAGGTCAGGCGCCGTACGTCGCGCCTCGGCGTAGTAGTCCCTGGCTGTTCCGTACCCACCGGCCGACCGCGCCTCCTCAGCTGCCGCCACCAGCAGGACGGCTCGCGCGACCGGATCCTCTGCCGGTGCGAGCGGCTCGCCCGATCCCGCGAGGATTCGGTATGCCGTGAGGCGTTCGGCGAGATGGGATGCGGCGCCGGGGATGGTGAGTTCGGGCAGGGACAGGCAGCCGATCGGCCATTGGTGTGGGGCCAGGCGCAGGCGGATGGCGGCTTGGAGGTCTGGCGTGATCGGACCGTGGTAGAGCGCCGTACCGCTGAGGAGATCGTCGGCGAAGGCCTTGGCGCGGGTGTACTGGCGGGCGGACAGCAGGATGCTGACTACGTCCTGACCGACCTCGGCGCGGAGTGCGGCGTCGACAGGGGTGAGGTCGAAGGCCTGCTGGATGAGTTCGGCGGCTGTGGTGGACATGGTCGCGACGAGATCGTGGGCCGCCTCGCGCAGGGTGGCGACGGCAGCCGCGTCACCTGGTTGGGCAACGGCGATGACGTGCGGTGCGGCTGCGGCGGCACCACGGCCGGCCGTCATGAGCTGGTTGGCGATGGCGCCGTGGAGGGCGCGCTGGGCGGACGGCGGTACGTCGGCGAGCGTGGCGGAGCGCAGGAGCTCGTGGCGGAACCGCAGTACCGCGCCTGCATCAGTCAGCAGGCCGGACTGAATCGCGTCGTCGAGTGGTTCGGCCAGTCTGGCGACCGGCTCGGTCATGAGCGCGGCGACGTCTTCGAGCCGGAACTCATTGCCGAAGACCGCGGCGGTGCGGACGAGGGTGCGGCCGGCCTCCGAGAGTCCGGTGGTACGACGCCGTACGCCCTCGACCAGACCGGCGGGGAGCGGGCCGGAGCCGGTGCCGAGGTAGAGGCCGGCGATCAGCTGCTCGGCCAGGAACGGGCTGCCTTGGACGCTGGCCAGTTGGACGGCGAGCGAGGTGTCGACGGGGTGGTTGAGGAGATCCGCGGCGAGGTCCTGGATGGCGTCCGGGGTCAGGGGATCAAGGGTGATGGAGTGGATGGGGACCTGGGTGCGGACGGCTTCGGTGAGCTGGTCGGTGATGCCGCCGGGTTGCGGGCGGGAGGCGACGAGCCAGAGCAGGTTGTGGGTGGTGAGGCGGGCGATGACTACGCGGAGGACGAACGCGGTGAGTGGGTCGGACCATTGGGCGTCGTCGAGCACGATCACGGCCGGGATGCCGTCGAGGCGGCGGCCGATGAGGTCGGCCAGGCGTTCGGCGAGCCAGAGGGGCTGGGTGTTGAGGGTGGCCAGCTCCAGGAAGTGTTCGGTGTCGATCAGGGGGTGCGGGCCGGCGCGGAGGGCTGGTGCGAGGGAGGCGAGCGGGCTGATGTTGTCGTCCTGGTGCGCGGCTGCGGTGGCGACCAAGAAGTCGTGACGCTCGGCCTGCTCGACTGCCGCGGCGAGCAGGGCCGACTTGCCGATGCCTGGTTCGCCGGTGATGACGGCTAGGGACGCTGTTCCTTCGGAGGCTGCTCGCAGCGCTTCCAGCAGGCGCCCGAGTTCGGATGAACGTCCCCGCAACGGCGCCATGGTGGAGTTCTACCACTCATATCGGTTGTCGGCGGCGCAGGTCATCCGCAGCGCCGAAGCGTGAGCAACGCGTAAGTGCGGGCGGCGTGCAAGACGTCGGCCAGGACCACGTGTTCGTCTGCGGCGTGGGCGTAGCGGACGTCGCCGGGGCCGTACTGGAGCGTGGGGATGCCGTTGGCGGCGTACTGCCTCAGGTCTGAGCCGTACGGCGCGCCCTTCACGTCTGGCGTCGCGCGTCCGGCGTCGGTGGCTGCGGAGAGGGTGTCGGCCAGGAGCGGGTCGCCGTCGGGGAGGAGGCCGGAGGCGAAGGTGCCGCCGGGCCAGGTGATCGTGACCGGGTGGTCGCGGAGCCAGTCGTCCTTGGCGCAGGCTTCTGCGACGGCAGACTCGAAGGCGGCTTGGGCGCCGGCGAGGGGTTCACCGAGGCGTACGCCGTACCTGCCCTCGGCGACGAGTCGGTCCGGGACGGTGCTGGCCCAGTCGCCGGCCTGGATCGTGCCGACGGAGAGCGGGTTGGCGAGGTCGAGGTGGGCGAGGAGCGGGTGGGGATCGCGATTGCGGGACGCTTCCAGGGCCTGCAGTGCTTCTTGGATCAGGGTGAACTTCTCGATCGCGCTCACGCCGCGGCTGCGGGTCGAACCGTGCGTCGCCAGTCCTGGGATCTCGAGGCGGAAGGTGAGCGAGCCGGCGTTCGCGGGGATCACGGTGTGGGCGGTCGGCTCGGCGATCAGGCACGCCTCGCCTGTGTGTCCGCGGCGGAGAGTGGCGAACGCGCCGACGCCGCCGTCCTCCTCGCCGATCACGGTGTGTACGGCGACCGGCTTCCGCAGCTGGATGCCCGCAGCAACGATCGCCGCGACTGCCCCGATGATCGCTGCGACGCCGCCCTTCATGTCACAGGTCCCGCGCCCCCACATCACACCGTCCTCGACCCGCGCGTCGAAGTCCGCACCCGGCACTACGTCCACGTGTCCGTTGAGAATCAGCCCCGGCGTCTCGTCACCACCGAGCACGCCCACGCACCCCCAGGCCTGCTCCCGCGCAACCTCCATCCCAGGAAATCCGGGGTCGGCACTCAGGGCCGGGATGTCCATCGCCCATTTGTCGACAACCAGCCCGAGCGAGGCCAGCCGCTCCGCACACCACAGCTGAACGTCGCCCTCGGCCGCGGTCCCGTCAACACTCGGAATCCGCACCAGTTCCCGCAGGTCCTCAACAACCCGCACATCATCAACCGCAGCCAAAACCCGCTGCTCAACCTCACTCACCATGCCCACATCATCCATCCAGTAGTTCGAGGACTCGGCGGGCGCCTCGGCGGACGTGGGTTTGGGAGTTGCGGGCGTGGTTGTGGACGAACTCGGTGATGGTGGCGTAAGCGGTGGCGGCAGAGATTGCGGTGGTTGGGTGGCCGGCTGCCCGGAGGGCTGCTTGGAGGAAGAGTTCGTCAATGCCGGGCGGGGCGCCGTCGCGGGCGGCTGAGGTGGCCAGGGAGACCAGGTCGTACGCGCGGGATCCGGCGCCGGCTGCCTCGATATCGATGATGCCGCTGATCCGTCCATTGTTGACAATCAGGTTGCCGACATTCAGATCGCCGTGGACCAGATCGTCGTCCGGCAACTTCTCGTCGCGGTACGGGCGGCACAGCTGCTCGTACTCACGCAGGATCTCGGCGGACTCCCCGCCGTACCCGCGGACCCGTTCCCACACGCCGTCCCAGTCCTCGAAGACGACGCCGCGGGAGTACGCCGACCAGCTGATCCCCTCCTCGGGGACAAGTCCACGCTGCGTCTCGCAGATCGCGATGATCTCCCGCGCGAGGGACTCGGTGATCACCGACGCATCGTGAAGCCCGACGCCCGGCACGAACTCCTGCAGCTGGTACGGCGACCCAGCCGCAGTGGTCCCGACCGTGAGCCACTCCGGCGTGGGATACCCCGCCGCACGAGCCCGCCGGACGAGTTCAGCCGCCCGCCGGACCCGCGGTGCCCAGCCCGGGTCGTCCGTCCACTTGAGGACGACCCGGGCCGCACCGTCGGTCAGTTCGTACGCCGACGACTGGAACCCACCGGGTAGTTGCCGGACGAACTGATAATCGGTGCCCAGGGCAACATTCAGCTCGCCGACAACCGACTCGGTGGTCTCCACTACGGCGTCAACCGGTGCAGGTCCCGCGGGAACAGCGTCACCTCGCGCACGTTCTCCGCCCCGGTCAAGCGGGCCACGAACCGCTCGAGCCCGATCGCGAACCCACCGTGCGGCGGCATCCCGTGCTTGAACGCCTGCAGGTACGAGCTGTACGCCGGAGCCTCCGCCGACTCGCCACGGGCCTCCAACGCGGCCACATACTCGCTGTACCGGTGCAACCGCTGCCCACCGGTGACCAACTCGACCCCGTTGAACAGCAGGTCGAACGAGTTGGACCAGCGCGGGTCCGACGGCTGCGGATGCGTGTAGAACGGCCGCTTCACCATCGGATAACCCTCGACCGCGACAAACGCGCTGCCGTGCTCCCGCATCGCCCACTCACCCAGCGCACGCTCGTCCGCCGGCGCGAGGTCGGGCTCGTCCGGGTCCGCACCGGCGATCTTCAACGCCTCGCTGAAGTGCAGGACCGGTACATCGACGGGGATCTCCGGCAGCTCCACTCCGAGCCGCTCCAGCGCCCCACCGGCCCGCTCACCAACCGCGGCGAGCATGCCGGCGATGACCGACCGCAGTACGGCGAGTACGTCGCGGTGGTCCTCGATGAACCCGAACTCCGCGTCCAGCGAGACGTACTCGGCCAGGTGCCGGACCGTGTCGTGCGGCTCGGCCCGGAACACCGGGCCGACCTCGTAGACCCGCTCGAACACCCCGACCATCGTCTGCTTGTAGAACTGCGGCGACTGCGCCAGGTACGCCGGTCCGCCGAAGTAGTCCAGCGCGAACACGTTGGCGCCGGACTCTGTCGCCGTACCGACGATCTTCGGCGTCTGGATCTCCGTGAAGCCCAGCCCGTCCACGGTCGACCGGAAGCCGTGCAGAGCCGCCGCCGCGACCTCCCAGCCGGCCCGAACCGCCGGATGCCGCAGGGCGACCGGCGCGTTGTCCAGTACGACGGGCAGACCGGCGCCGACCGTGGGACGCCAGAGCTCGATCGGCGGCGTCGCGGCGGGCTCGGTCAACGGCGTGATCACCGGGTCGATGATCTCCGCGCCGCCCGGCGCCTGTGGGTTGGCGGCGACCGTGCCGGTCACCTGGACGACGGTCTCCTCACCGAGTTCGTCCAGCTGTGCCTGTACTTCCGGGCCCTTGACGACGATCTGGGCCAGGCCAGATCGGTCGCGCAGGATCAGGAAACTGACGGCCGCCAGCCGTCGTCTTCGGTGCACCCAGCCGGCCACCGTGACGGACTGGCCTACTGCTGAGGGGATCTCATGACTGAGAATGCGCATCGCTGTTTTCACCTCCAGGTCGTTTCTCGTACCCCGGAGGTGTGGGCGAAGGGGATCTCGCGGTGCCACCACACCTTCACCGGATCTTTGGCTGACCCGGCCTCTTGCCGTGCAGTCGCTCAGGAGTGTCTTCGCGACCGCTCCACGTGCCGCCATCACAGCAACCGGCGACTCTCTCGGACGTGGCGTACGGCGCTACTCGGTTCCGTCGACGCGAACAAACCCAGCGTAACCACAGCTCACCCACACCACCAACTGAGTAAAACCAAACACCGCAGGAGGTGGTGGCGAGAGGGGGAGGAGATGGGAGGGGAGGGAGGTGGGGGGAGGGAGGTGAGGGAGGGAGGTGAGGGGGAGGGAGGTGAGGGAGGGAGGTGAGGGGGAGGGAGGTGAGGGGAGAGGGAGGTGAGGGGAGAGGGAGGTGAGGTGGGGAGGGAGGTGAGGGGAGAGGGAGGTGAGGTGGGGAGGGAGGTGAGGTGGGGAGGAGATGAAGTGCGGGGTTAGCGGCGGGTGGTTGTTGGGGGGATTTGGGCTGTGTCGGTGTCTTCGCGGCCGCCTACCCGGACGTGGACGGTGAGCTGGTTGTTCGAGCCGGAGCCCGGTAGCCAGGCCGCCCACTCGGAGTTGAACGGTTTGCTGTAGCTGTCCGTCCAGCAGGTCGCCCGGCGGATGTCCGTCGACCGCGAGCAGGTCCACCCCTTGTCCCGGGCCGACAGGAACGACAGGTTCCGCCCCCACGAGATGTCCACCGTCACCCGCTGGTTCGTCACCCCGTTGACCTTCAGGAACCGGTTGTAAACAAAGGGGTTCGGATCGGTCTGCGGCGTTGGCGTGACGATCTGCAGCAACGACTCGTCCGGCTGGATCCCCGCCAGCACCTCGGAATCCGTATCACTCACGAGCCCCGCCGTAGCCGCCACCGTGAACGTCCGCGCAGCCGAAGTCCCATCCGACGGTACGTCGAAGTCTGCCGGCAACGGAGCCGGTTTCACCGGGTTGATCGCCGTACAGAGCTTGGTCTTCGACGAGCACTTCCAGCCGGCCGGGTTCGCCGCGATCGGCCACTCCAGCGCCGAGCCGTAGCTGAGCCGCAGCGACACACTCGTCCGGTCGATGCCAGGAGCAACGGTGAGGATTCGGTGGTGGACGTCCGGGTCGGCCTTGCCGTCGACGATCTTCAGCAGGTTCTCGTCGGTCCGCGGCGGAGCGACCAGCGTCTCGGAGTCGTCGTCGTACAGCCGGCCGGACTTCGCCGAGACGGTGAACGTCCGCTGCGTGACCGAACCACCGAGCGGCGCCTGGAACGTGACCGGCATCGGTGCGGGCGACGCCGGGTTGGTCGCCGTACACGTGCCGGCCGCCTTGTTGCAGGTCCAGCCGGTCGGGTTCCCGCCCAGCGGCCACTCCAGCGACGTGCCGTACTTGAGCCCGATCACGACCGGTTTGGCGTTCCCCGCCGGAGTCTTGATCGTGATGACGAACCGTACGTCGGCTGCGGCCTGCGTGCTCTCGGCCCGGTCGCTCGGACCACCGCCGCCGGTCGGCATGCTGATCGTCAGCAGCCCCTCGTCCAGGATCGGCGTCGTCGGCTCCGGCGTGGTCGGTGCCACCGTCGGGGTGCTGGTGGTCGGCGTCGGAGGCGACGTGACCTCAGGCGACGTCGGTGCTGTCGTCGGTGCTGTCGGCTCGGTGGTCGGTGCCGTAGTGGGCGCCGTCGTGGGCTGCGTCGACGCGGGCGGCGCGGTCGGCGGCTTGACCGGTGGCACCGTCGACGGGTTCCCCGGCGGCTGGGTCGGGTTCTGCGTCGGGTTCGCCGCCGGCGGCTTGTCGATCGCGGCCGGGGGAGTGTCGTTGCCGGTCAGCGCCATCGCCGCGAGTACGGCGGCGATCGCGACGACGACCACCGCACCGCCGGCGACTGCCGTCCGGGTGCTGTTCTCGGTGACCTTCCGCCAGCCGGTGATGACGAAGCCGACCAGGCCGACCTTGGCGCCGGACGCGGCGGCCAGGTAGCCGATGCCCGCAGTACCGAGCAGGGCCGGGGCGAGCAGCGCCGGCAGCGCACTGTTGACCTCGACGAGCTCGAGGTAGACCGCGGTGCACTTCGCGCAGTCGTCCATGTGCTCGCGGACGTTGCGGTTCTCGCGCTTGGTCAGGCCGCCGCGGACGTAGGCGCCCAGGCGCTCGGTGGTCCAGCGGCAACGATCCCCGGCGACGTCGGCCAAGTGCTGCTGCAGGTATGCCTGCCGCAGGCCCTCCCGGGCGCGGTACGCCAGCGCGGACACGCCGTTCGCGGTCAGGCCGAGCAGGGGAGCGACAGCGGCCGGCTTCTCGCCCTCGACCTCGGTGTGCCAGAGGACCGCCTGCCAGCGCTCGGGCAGACTCGCGAAGGCCTTGGCCGCCGCGCCGCTTTCGAACCCGGTCACGGTCGGGTCGTCGAAGGTCTCCGGCTCCCGCTCGTACGCCGCGATGTCGTCGGTGGCGGTCACCTTCCGGCCGGACCGGATCCGGTCGACATGCACCCGCCGTACGGTCGTGAGCAGGTACGCGCGGAACGAGATGTCCGGACCGCCGCCCCCGCGGAGCGCGTCCAGCACCTTGGCGAACGCGTCACTGGCCAGGTCGTCGGCGTCGTTGGCCGGGACCAGTTGACGGGCCATCCGCTCGGCCGCGTGGTGGTGCCGGCCGAACAACTCTCCGTAGGCCTCGAGATCACCGTTGCGGACGCGCGCGATCAGTTCGGCGTCGCTCGGTCCTTCCGGCGTCTCCATCCATCTCCCCCGTGGGTGCATCGTCACAGTCAGTCACTTAGTTGCCGAGGACAAGGCTCCCACGTGCGACGGCTGTGCGCATCTTTCCTGACGCGGAACTGTGCTCCCTTCTTGACGAGAACACCAGCACGGAAGTTACGCGAAAAAACTTCTGCGAATCCGCGTCATGAACCTGCGGCCCACCTGTCTCTCCTGCGTACGACGCCTCCGGCCGACCGGTCGGGAGACTGACGGGACGTTTTTCGAGGAGGGCCATGTCACTGTTCGCGGACATCCGCCGACGGTTCGACCTGCGTCCGGCCAAGTCCCTGAACCTGGCGGGGTCGCCCGCCCGGAACCGGTCGGAGGCGCCGTCGCCCACAAGCTCGGGGGAGCAACCGTGCGGACGGAGGGAGTCGCACGGCACGGCTGGTTCCGACCGCAGCGCCTACTTGGCTGTCGCCGAGGCGCTGCGGGACGGGGCTGATGTCGTGCCTGCATCGGATGAGGTCGGACGCCGGCTGGCGGCCGACGGAGTCTCGCTGGTGGAGGCACTTGATGGGCTGAGTGCGTTGTACCGCTCGATCGCCGGGGGCGAGCCGGCCTTCGACGCGGTACGCGCACTCAGTTCCAGCTGGGCAGAGGCATCTCTTGTCTATCTGCACTCGCTGTCCTGTGAGGACCCGCTGACCGGGCTGTCCAGCCTGGCGCACCTGCGGTCCCGGCTCGGGGAGCTCTATCGAGAGGCGGAATTCCGTGGCACTTCCGTATCAGGAACCCACGCACTGGTGGTTGTCGAGCCGCTCAATCCCCCGGGCACGTCGCCGTTCGATCGCGAGCTCAGGCTCGTCGACGTGGCGGAGTGCCTGCGGATCGTCTTCTGCGGCGGTGACGTACTGGGCCGCGTCGGCTCACACCGCGCGGCGGCGCTCGTCGGCCGCGAGCCGAACCTGCCGGAGCAGGTCGCGACGGTACGAGCCCTGATCACCCAGTGGCGGCTGGACACCGACGTACCCCAGCTGGCCCGGACCTGGATCGAAGGGCTCCCGACCACCGATGACATGGCCGGGCGGGTGCTCGACGAACTGGCCAGACCTTAGGACCTGCGTCCGGACGTCAACAGGGGGATGCCCGGACGCATCACGCCGGCGGCGGATCGCTCAACACGGGGTGGGCGATCCGCCGTCGCCCGTCCACGCCCTCACCCTCCCACCGCTACAACCTCAGCACCCCGACCCCACCCCACCTCCACCCGCTGCACCTCCCCACCCCCTCCACCTCAGCTCGCTGACCCCACCCCCTTCCACCCCCACCCCCAACACCTCAGCTTGCTGACCTCACCCCCGCCCCACCCGCTGAAGCTCGGCACGGTGATCCCTCCTCTTCTTTCCCTTTCCTTCCTTCCCTTCCCCGCTCTCCTCACCACGGATGTCGGTGGGGCTGTCTAGGCTGTTCTTATGTGCGGTAGATACGCGTCCAGCCGGGACCCTTCCGATCTTGTGGTCGAGTTCGAGATCGAGGCGGGCAACGTGCGTGAGTCCGTGCAGGAGCTGCCGGACAACTTCAACGTCGCGCCGACCGACCAGGTGCTCGCGGTGGTCGAGCGGAAGAACCGGGAGGCCCCGGACGAGACGATCCGCAAGCTGACGACGGTCAAGTGGGGGCTCGTCCCGTCGTGGGCGAAGGACACCTCGATCGGCTCCCGGCTGATCAACGCCCGGATGGAGACGGTGGCGGAGAAGCCGGCCTTCAAGAAGGCGTTCGCGACCCGGCGCTGCATCCTGCCCGCCGACGGGTACTACGAGTGGTACACCGCCGAGGAGAAGGTGAACGGCAAGCCGGTCAAGCAGCCGTACTTCATCCACCCGCCGGACGGCAGCGTGCTGGCGATGGCCGGGCTGTACGAGATCTGGCGGGACAAGTCGGTCGCGGACCCGGACCTCGACGAGGCCTGGCTGTGGACCTGCACCGTGCTGACGACGAGCGCCACCGACGACCTCGGCCGCATCCACGACCGGATGCCCCTGCTCGTCGAGCGCGAGCGGTACGACGCCTGGCTCGACCCGCTGTCCTCCGATCCGGACGACCTGCTCGAGCTGCTCGTCCCGGCCGCGCCCGGCCGGTTGGAGGCGTATGCCGTCTCCAAGGCCGTGAGCTCTGTGAAGAACAACGGCCCGCACCTGATCGATCCACTCCCGCCGGACGGCGTCGATCCGATCGACAAACCACCCGAGCCCGAGGAGACCACCCTCTTCTAGCCGCTTCTGACGTTTCGCGCCCACTGTTTGCCATCGCGGATGACAGGATGGGGCGGGTGACCGACGAACGGATTGTGGGGACGCCGCACGGGGAGGCCCGGATCGTGGCGTATCGGGCCCGTCGGCCGGTGGCGACGCTGGCCCTCGGTCATGGCGCCGGGGCCGGGATCGAGTCCGGTGACCTGGCCGCCCTGGCCTCCAGGCTGCCGAAACAGGACATGAACGTGTTCCTGATCGAGCAGCCCTGGCGCCGGGCCGGCAAGAAGCTCGCGCCGTCGCCGAAGATCCTCGACGAGGCCTGGATCGCGATCATCGGCCAGCTCCGGGTCCGCACGCCGCTGGTGATCGGCGGCCGCAGTGCTGGTGCCCGGGTGGCCTGCCGGACCGCGAGCAGTCTCGGGGCTTCCGGCGTACTGGCGATGTCGTTCCCACTCCATGCGCCCGGGAAGCCGGACAAGTCGCGGGTGGGGGAGTTGCAAGGGGCAGGGTTGCCGACCCTCGTCGTACAGGGGGAGCGGGATCCGTTCGGGACGCCCGAGGAGTTCCCGCCGCTGACCGAGATGGCCGTCGTACCGGATGCCGACCATGCGCTGAAGGTGCCGAAGCGGGCCGAGCTGGATCAGCAGGAGGCGTACGACCTGCTGATTGAAGCGGTGTTCGAGTGGGTCACCCGCGAGGTGTCCGGATAGCGGTCGCTGAACGGGAATGACGCCGCTGCGGAGCGTGTTGTGACGAACATGATGGCGACGAGTGTGGCTCCCGAGCGGACGTCTGCGAAGACACCGGTATTCTCGATCACGATGCCGACTCCCACCACCACCGAGACACCCGAGCAGCGGACCGCGCGCTTCGAGCGCGAGGCGCTGCCTTTCCTGGACCAGATGTACGCCGCGGCGATGCGGATGACCCGTAATCCGTCAGACGCCGAAGACCTGGTGCAGGACACCTTCGCGAAGGCGTACAGCTCGTTCCACCAGTTCACGCCGGGCACCAACCTGAAGGCGTGGCTGTACCGGATCCTGACGAACACGTTCATCAACGGATACCGCAAGCGGCAGCGCCAGCCGACGCAGTCACCCACCGAGGAGATCGAGGACTGGCAGCTCACCGCTGCCGAGTCGCACACTCCCGGCGGCCTGAAGTCGGCCGAGGCTGTCGCCCTCGAGCATCTGCCCGATTCCGACATCAAGTCGGCCCTGCAGTCGATCCCGGAGGACTTCCGGCTGGCTGTCTACCTGGCCGATGTCGAGGGCTTTGCGTACAAGGAGATCGCGGACATCATGGGTACGCCGGTAGGCACCGTGATGTCGCGGTTGCACCGGGGCCGGCGCCAGTTGCGTGAGCTGCTGGGTGACTACGCCCGGGATCGTGGCCTGATCCCCACGTCGGACGACAGTGCCGACGCGACCGCGGAGAAGGAGGAGTCGTGAGCTGCGGCGAGCCCCACGACGTCGACTGCAGCGAGATCTTGCAGCGGGTCTACGTGTTCATCGACAACGAACTCGAGGACGCGACCAGCGACGAGATCCGGCAGCACCTCGAAGAGTGCGCTCCGTGCCTGGACGAGTACGACCTGGAGCGCTGCGTGAAGAAGCTGGTGCACCGCTCCTGCGGCTCGGACCACGCTCCCGACGCGCTCCGGCAGAAGATCCTGGTCCGGCTGACCCAGATCCAGGTCGAGACCACCATCACCACCACGGACTGACCGGCCGCCGGAGCCGCTGACGCGGCTACGGCAGGTTCGGCACGTAGGTGTAGGCCTCTGCGCGGGTTAGTTGTTCGAGCACTTGAGTTGCTTCTCGCTCGACCTTGCCAGAGAGATTGTGAATGACGATCAAGGCCTCGCCGAGGAGATCGATTGCCCTCGGTACGTCGCCGGTCGCGGCACTGATCTTTGCGATTTGCAGTAGCAGGCGGCCTTCCCGCAGGGTGTTGTTGTAGGCCCTCGCCAACTGCAGCGCGGATACCGCGTGTTGTTCCGCGGCGCCGAATTCCGCCTTGCTGGCAAACGCCATCGCCAGAATTTCCTTGCTCTCGGCCTGGGCATTGCCGTCGGTCAATTGACCGGAGATCTCCACGCTCGCCAGTAGCGACTCGATCGCACGATCGTGACGGCCGCTGGCAACGTAGGAGATACCCGCGTTGAGGTATCGCTTGGCCAATGAACGGCGATCGCGGCCCTGCCGGGCCAGTTGGAGGCTGCGCTCGAATGCCTCGTCGGCGGCGGCGAACTCGCCGAGCTGGTTGTGCAGCGTGCCGAGCGACAGGTACGTCACGCCCTCGACCGAGCGGTCGTCGAGTTGCCGGCTGAGGATCAATGCTTCGTTGCTCATGGCCAGCGCTTTGTCGGTCTGGCCGAGCCGCTCCAGCACGTGGCTCAGTGAGGTGAGGCAACGGGCCTGTCCGGTCACATCGGACAGTGCGCGGAACCTCTCCAGCGCGAGGGCCAGATGCTCGGTCGCGGGCTCGATGTCGCCGGACTCGACGTCCGGGATCGCCTTGTCGTGCTCGAGCCACGCGGCCATCAACGGCAGGTCCAGCTTGGTGGCGAGATCGACCATGCCGTTGGAGAGGTCGCGCATCTCGAGCCACCGGGATCGCGATTCGTTGTACCCGAACAGCGCCAGCGCCAGCTCCGGCAGCAAGGCCGTCCCGCCCACGCTGGAAGCCGATGCCTGGTGGAATCGGTCCATCAGGTTGCGTTGTTCGTCGTCGAACCAGCGCAGGGCAGAGACGCTGTTGGCCGTTGCCCGCATCGGCTCCAGGTGGATCGTGGCCAAGGCCAGTCGCGGGCTCGACTCGTGCGTGCGGGCCTGGCACGCCCACCCGAACCCGATGTAGAACCGCAGCACGCGCTCGATCACGGCGTCGCGTTCGACCGGTGTCAACGATGTCTCGGCCAGCTCTCGCCCGTACGTGCGAATCAGGTCGTGGAAGCGGTAGCGATCCGGCGCGACGGACTCCAGCAGGTTGAGGTCGACGAGGCGTTCGAGGATGGCGTCGGTGCGGCGGGGCGGGAGGTCGAGCAGGTGAGCGGCGACCACCGTGAGCAGGTCGGATCCGTCCGGGACGCTGAGCAGCGGCAGGGCCGCTGCGGACTGACGGTCGAGATCGCGGTCACTCGACGCCAGGAAACGGACAGAGCTCGCGATGCTCGCGCGGACGCCGGTCTCGTCGGAGCCGAGGCTGTCGAGCCGGTGCTCTTCGTCGCGGAGTTGAGCGACGAGGTGTTGCAGCGGCCAGGTCGGCCGCGCCGCGAGCCGGCCGCCGATCAGGCGGACCGCCAGCGGGAGGCGACCGGTGAACGAGGCAAGGATCTGGGCGGCACCCGGCTCCGCCGCGACGCGGTCCCGGCCGATGACTTCGGTCAGCAGCTCGACGGACTCCGACTCCGACAACACATCGAGTCGGATCTGGCGTGCTCCGGGTAGCGCCGCCAGGGCCCCGCGGCTGGTGATGATCGCGGCCGATCCCGGGCTGCCAGGCAGGAGGGGCAGCACGTGTGACACGTCGGCGGCGTTGTCGAGCAGCATCAGGAACCGCCGACCGGCCAACTGGGACCGCAGCACCGCGGAGGCTTCCTCGTTGCTGTCCGGGATCAGGTGGACATCCAGGCCCAGTGAGCGGATCAGCTGGCGCAACGCCTCGGTGGTCGTCACCGGCCGGCCGGGGCCGTACGCGCGGAGATTGAGGTACAGGTGTCCGTCGGGATAGCTGTCGGTCAAGGTATGCGCGGCCTGGACGGCGAGCGCGGTTTTGCCGATACCACCCATTCCGGTCACCGCGACGACTCCGGCGGCCGCACTCGGAATGCCCGCGGGAACTCGCAGGACCGAAAGAATCGCGTCGATCTGTGCCGCGCGACCGGTGAAGTCGGGCACAGTCGGGGGTAGTTGCCAGGGCCTCGGCAGCGTGGTGCCGGCCGGCTCCGCGGCGGGTGCGGGCGGCTTGGCAGGGCGGCTCTTGCTGCGGGCAACGGACAGGAGTTGCCCGGCCTCGTCGGCGGTCAGGCCGAGGGCTGCCGTGAGCGAGTGAACGGTGGCGATCCGGGGCCGGCTGCGGGTGCCGCGCTCGAGAACGCTGATCGCCTGCTCGCTCAAGCCGGCTTTTTCGGCCAGGGCCGCTTGGGTGAGACCGGCCCGGATCCTGAACCCGCGCAGCAGTTCGCTCAGACTCGCCGTCGTCCCCATGGTCGGCCCGCCCACCTCCCTCACTCGTCGAGCCCTACCCGGCTACGGTCGGTGTGGGCGTGTGGCCCAACTCTAAGAGGATCCGGCGGTTGCCGGTCGAAGTTATCCACCGCGACCACCGGAGCCGTTCGGATCGGCCACGTCAATCGGATCGGCGAAGTCAAACGGTTCAGCAACTCGTCGCCCAATGTCCAACATCCGTTTGAAAATAGCATTCGGTATGCGGACGAGGACTCTCCGAATACAAGACCTGTCATAAAGCTGGTCTGATGGGAGCCGTAACCAAATTGCAAAGACCCCGGTTTTTACACCGGGGTCCTTGCTGTCTGTAGCCGCCTGAGTCAAGCGTTGGGGCGCTTACCGTGGTTCGCGCCCTTCTTCTTGCGTGCGCGGCGCTTGCGGCCGGTCTTGCCCATTCCTAAGCCTCCTTGAAACAACTGCAAAGAGTCACAGTCTCTCATACCGCCCTGCAACTCTGCTGTCGTGCGGCGGGTCACGGTCTGGCTTACAGTGTTTCGGCGCACTGCGTATGAGCAAAATTCAGTCGAGTCAGCGATGTGCTGTCTGCCCCCCTGCGCTCTGGCCGAGCGCAAGACTAGCGACCGCTGATCGGAGGTGACGTATCATGGCCGGCGACGTCTGGGACTGGTAAACCTTCTCTCATGGAGGGCTGGAGATGACGTGGCGCCCTCGTATCAGGACGTTGCGTGCTGTTGTCGTAGGAACGGCACTCGTCGCCCTGTTCGCGCTGGGTCTCGCCATCTCGGAGACGGAGAATTTCTTTGTAGTGGCCGGGCTGTGCCTGGTCGCGCTCGTTGCTAGTTCGTTGCGTTCTGTCCATACCCAGCGGCAGATCGAACTGGTTTCCGTAGTACTAGTGGCTGTCTACGTCGTCGCGGGTCCCGCGGCGGCGGTGCTGGTCGCGGCGGCCGGATCGCTGATCCAAGCGCCGGCACCCGCGATCAAGAGGGTCTTCAACAGCGCGCAACGCGTGCTGTCTGCCGCCGGTGGAGCGATCGCCTATGCCGCACTGGACGGACCGGTCGGCGAGGAGGTGTTCCACCGGGTACTGGCGGCCCTGATCGCGACCACGGCTGCCAGCGTGGTGCTGCAGGTGGTCAACGCGCTCCTCGTCTCCTTGGTGCTCGGCCTCGAACGCGGGCCGAGCAGCGTCAAGGAGTTCCTGCGCCACGTCGTCCGGACGACCGCCCTGCCGGTCCTCGGGTACGGCTTGCTGGGTCTGTCGATGGCTGTGGTCTGGCTCGGTGGACTGAGCATCTTCGCCGGTGTGCTGATCCTCGGGCCACTCCTGGTCGCGCGCTGGGCACTCTCGCAGTACGAGGCCGAGCGGCAGGCCCAGGCAGCGACCATGCGCGCCTTCATCCAGGTCATCGAGACCAAGGACCTCTACACCCGCGGACATTCCGAGCGGGTCAGTGAGGGCGTCGGCATGCTGGGACGCCACCTCCTGCTCAGCGCGGACCGGCAGAGCGCGCTCGAGCACGCCGGGTTGCTGCACGACGTCGGCAAGGTAGGTGTCCCGACCAGCATCATCCGCAAGCCGGGTCGGCTGGACGATGCCGAGATGGATGCGATCCGGCTGCACCCCGCACGTGGCGTCGAACTGATCGGCAACATCCCCTTCCTCGAAGAGGTCAAGTCCGCCGTCCTGCATCATCACGAGAAGTACGACGGCAGCGGCTACCCGGCGGGTCTCGCCGCGCAGAACATTCCGTACTTCGCCCGCATCATCGGCATCGTCGACGCGTTCGACTGCCTCACCTCCACGCGGTCGTACCGGCCGGCCCGGTCGGTGGACGAGACGCTGGAGATCCTGTTGCAGGACCGCTACACGCACTTCGATCCACTCCTTGTCGATGCCTTCGTGGACGTCATCCGCCGCCAGGGCTGGAAGACCGCGGCCGACCAGCCGGCTCCGGACGGAAGTGTGGACGCGAACATCGACCACGACGACCTCAGCCTCGGGAGCAGCGGCGGCGCCTCGGGCTCCGCGGCCGGACCGGTCGAAGGATGAGCGGCACGGAGAGCTTCCCGGGCCGGGTCTCCGGCAGCGGCATCGTGATTCTGCTGGCCGGTGCCGCACTGGGGCTGACGGCAACGATCCTGACCGTCGAACGAGGTGTGACCGGCTGGTCCTTCGCCATCACGTTCGGTGTCCTGATCGCCGCGGGTGAGATGGTGCAGTTCAGGGTCGACCGGAGCCGGAACCGGGCACCGATCGCCACCAGCGCCGCCTTGGCGTACGCGCTGCTGCGCGGCCCGGAAGTAGCCTCGGCACCGGACATCGCGCAGGTGACGACGGTGGTGTTGATGGCGACGATCGCCGGCGTCGTTCCACGGGCCGTGGCCGGACTCTGGTGGGACCTGGTGATCTCCTGCCGACGGGTGATCTCGGTCGCCGCGGCCGCTGCGGTGTACTCGCTGGTCCTGCCGCAGGATCTGGAATGGGACCGGACCTGGTCGCACGCGGTGCCGATCACGGCGGCGATGTTCCTCGCCGTACTGACCGCGGGTCTCAGTGATGCGCTGATCGGTGCGGGACAGGCGACGGAGATGTCGAACCGGCCCTTCCCGGCAGCCCTGCGCGACGAGTTGGCCGTGCTGGGGAGGATCGGTCTGGCGATGGGAATCAGCGGCGTACTGCTGGCCGCGAGCACCTCGCTCCTGGGGCTGTGGGCGCTCCCACTGGTGGTGGTGCCGTTGCTGTTGACCCAGATCGCGTTCCGGCGGTTCGCCTCGGCGCAGAAGACGTACCGGACCACAGTGCGCTCGATGGCCCGTAGTACGGAGATCGCGGGCTTCAGCAGTCCGGGGCAGAACGCGCGGACGGCGCAACTGGCGGTGGCTATCGGCAACGACCTCGGCCTCACGCCGGCCCGGATGGAGGCGTTGGAGTACGCCGCTCTGCTGTCAGGCGTCGGCCAGTTGGCCCTGGCCGATCCCAGCCCCGGTGGGGCGTCGCTGCTGCGGACCCGGGAGGAGCGGCAGCGGGCCGCTGCGATCGGTGCCTCGGTGATCGAGCGATCCGGCGTACTGGACCATGTCGCGGAGATCGTCCGGCACTCCAACGATCCGTACCGGCAGGGCCGCGCGAACAACTCCGGGATCCCTTTGGAGAGCGGGATCGTGAACGTTGCCCTGGCCTACGAACAGCTGGTCGGCGAGGGCACCGGTCAGTCGCCGGAGAAGGCGATGGAGTCGATCGGCCTCGGGATCGGAGCGGAGTACGACCCGGTCGTGGTCGAGTCACTCCGACGAGTGACCGGCCGCGGCTTCGCCTTCTGAGGACAGCCGCAGCATCGCCGGCGTCCCGGCGCACGGCTCGAGGTCGTCCCACACCGGCGCCGACTCGGCCGGGACCCGGCCCGAGCCACCCATTCCGGCGTACAGGAGCAATCCGGCCCCGGCCGCAATCAATACGTCGCCGGGGCTGACAGCCTGTCCGAGGCCCGGTAGAGCCACGGGTACGACGTCTCCCAGCCACGGCAGCCTGGTAGCCGCGTCGGCCAGCTCGTGGCGCGGATCGCTCACCACTGCTGTGCTTATGCCCGCACGCGCCAGCGCGGCCAGAGAGACCGGCATAGCGCCGTTCAGAGCCACTACGACGGCGTTGCTGAAGAACCCCAGCGCGAGCAGGCCGACGCCAGGGTGACGGAGGTTGAGCCGCAGGAAGACGGCGATGCAGACCGCCGATCCGAGCAGCCCGACGGGGTACGCCGTACCGCCGAAGAAGGAGCCGAGGAGCTGGCCGATCGCAGCCGCGGCCAACCAGTGCACACCGGTCAGGGAGTTGCCGGACAGCCGTTCGAACCGTCCACTGGTCGCGAGTGCCGCGGCGACGGCGAGCACCATGACGAGGAGGACCAGCAACACCCTCGCGATTCTGCCGCGCCGACGGCCCGAATCCGGGCAGGCTGACCCCGCAGCGTGTCGACAAGACGGCAAAGAGTGACGGCGGTCCCGGACCCCGGGACCGCCGTCATCAGCTTCCTGCAACGGCTAGGACTTGGCCGGCGCCGCACCGTCCTCGTCGAGCAGGTCCGGCAGGTCCTTCACACCCGGGTCGCCCTTGTCGGCGACGTAGTCCGTCGGGTGCGTGGTGTCCAGACCGGTCGAGACCTTGAGTGCCCGCAGCAGCACGGTCAGCGCGACCGTCACGATCACGTTGATGCCGAACGCGGTCAGGCCGATGTAGGCCTGGGTGTCGGTGAACGGGATGTTCGTCACCGAGGCGCCGAAGTGCTTCTTCGTCGCCGGGTTGACCACGTTGTAGGCCTCGAGCGTGCCGTACAGCATCGCGACCGCCCAGCCGGCCAGCAGCGCCCAGCGGTGCAGCCAGCGGGTGTAGAGGCCGACCACGATCGCCGGGAAGGTCTGCAGGATCCAGATACCGCCGAGGAGCTGCAGGTTCAGCGCGATCGTCTTGTCCATGCCGAGCACGAACACCAGCGCGCCCACCTTCACCAGCAGCGACGCGAGCTTGGAGACCTTGGCCTCCTGGGCCGGCGACGCGGACGGCTTGATGAAGTCGCGGTAGATGTTGCGGGTGAACAGGTTCGCCGCCGCGATCGACATGATCGCCGCCGGGACCAGTGCGCCGACCGCGATCGCGGCGAACGCGATACCGGCGAACCAGGACGGGAACTCCTGGTCGAACAGCCGGGGGATCGCCAGCTGCGGGTTGGCCAGGCCGTCCAGGCCCTTCGTGTTCACGTTCGCCTTGATGGCCATGAAGCCGAGCAGCGCGAGCAGACCGAGCAGCAGCGAGTAGGCCGGCAGGATGGCCGCGTTCCGCCGGACGATGTTCCGGTTCTTCGTCGACAGCACAGCGGTCACCGAGTGCGGGTACATGAACAGTGCCATCGCCGAACCCAGCGCCAGCGTCCAGTACGACGAGAAGCCGGCCGCACCGGGGATGAACGTGCCGGTGGGTTTGCCGGTGGCCGGGTTGGGTTTGGCCATCTTCTCCTGGGCCGCACCGAAGATCGCGTGCCAGCCGCCGAGCACGTGCGGCAGGTAGAAGATCGCCACCGCGATCACCAGGTAGATCAGGCCGTCCTTGACGAACGCGATCATGGCCGGGGCACGCAGACCGGAGGAGTAGGTGTACGCCGCCAGCACCGCGAACGCGATCAGCAACGGCAGGTCCTTGGCCAGCGTGTTGGAGCCGCCGAGACCCATCGTCTCGAAGACCGCCTGCATACCGACCAGCTGCAGCGCGATGTACGGCATGGTCGCCAGGATGCCGGTGAGCGCGATCGCCAGCGACAGGGTCTTGCTGCCGTAACGCCCACCGACGAAGTCGGCCGGCGTCACGTAGCCGTTGCGGTGCGAGACCGACCACAGCCGGGACATGAAGATGAAGATGATCGGGTAGACCACGATCGTGTACGGCACCGCGAAGAAGCCGGTGACCGCACCGGTCGCGTACATCGCCGCCGGCACCGCGATGAAGGTGTACGCCGTGTACAGGTCACCGCCGAGCAGGAACCAGGTGATGAACGTGCCGAAGCCGCGGCCACCGAGGCCCCACTCGTCCAGGTTGTCCAGGCGTCCACCGCTGCGCCAGCGCGCCGCCAGGAAGCCCATCACGGTGACGGCGCCGAAGATCACCACGACGATGATCAGCTGCACCCAGTCGACCTTGGTGTTCACTCGCCCGCCTCCTTCGCCGTACCAGCGGCCTCCGGACGCTCAGGATCACCAAGCCCCTGGGCGGCCCGTCGCTTGCGTTCCTCCACGCTCACCAGGCGGTAGCAGATGCTGACCAGGATGGCGGACAGGATCACCCACAAGAACTGGTACCAGTAGAAGAACGGGAAGCCCCAGAGCCGGGGCTTGTCCTTGGCATAGGTGGACACCAGGAGCGGTGCGACGACCGCGATCGCCAGCAGAATGCCGGAAATCCAGTACGCGGGTCTGACCGCGGACAATCGGGACACTGCAAACCTCCTCGGGACACAGCAGGCGCAACGGAGCACGCTACCGTTCGTCTGGATGACCGACTAGATCTTCAGGGTGGTTCATGGATAACGAACGCGCATGGTCCATCCGGCGGGTCGTGCTGTCGGTCTTGTTCCTCGTGGTCGTTGCCGTGCCGTTGTATCCGGAACTGTTCGGGCTCGACGAGCTGACGCCGTTCACCCAGTTGGTCGCCTTCCGCCCGCAGGCACTCGCCCTGGTCCTGGTGCTGGCGCTGCTCATGCTCGTACGCCGAGGTTGGCGCCTGGCTGCTGCACTGATCGCGGGCCTGGCCTTGACCGGAGGTGCGCTGACCGCGCCGCGGCACTTCTCCGATGCTCGGCCGGCGCCGGCCGACTCCCGGGTGCTGACGATCATGGTGGCCAACGTGCTCGGCGGTGGGGCGAACGCGGGGGATGTCGCCGAGGTGATCCGGCGGCGGAAGCCGGACCTGGTTTCGTTGCCCGAGGCCCAGGTCGACGTACGTGAGGAGATCCACGCGCACCTCCAGGGCCTTGATTACAACGGGTACACGACCCAGCCGAGCAAGGCGGTGGAGAGTGCGACGAGCGTGCTGGTCGCGTCCTCGCTCGGCGCGGTGACGTTCGATCCGGAGCAAGGTACGACGTTCGGCCACATCCTCGTCACCGGCGGAACGCTCGGCGACATCCGGCTGATCGTGTACCACGGCTTCCCGCCGCTGGCGGATGCGGTGACGACGTGGAAGCAGGATCTCCAGGCCGTCCGGACGTGGTGCGCACAGGATCCGCCGACGGTCATCGCGGGCGACTTCAACGCGACCGTGGACCACGCGGACTTCCGGCACGCGCTGGGTGGCTACTGCCGGAGCGTGGCGCCCACCGTCGGCCGGGGACTCGACGGGACCTGGCCGGCCGACCAGCCCGCGATCCTGCGGACACAGATCGACCACGTGGTGGTGAGCCGGCAGTTCGAGCCGGGCAGCTTCACGACGTACGCGATCCCGGGCACCGATCACCGAGCCGTGGTCGCGAGTGTCGCGATCGCTAGGAATGTGGGTTCGTAGCCGGGCGGTAGATGTAGGGCTGGGAGGACTGGACCGCCTCGGTCAGCATCAGCAGGAGGTCCGCGCGGGCCTCGATCGGCCGGCCGAACAGTTCGTCGTCACCGGGGATCGGGAAGCCCTTCACCCCGATCGCGAGCTGGCTCAGCAACACGTGCAGGACGCCGCGGGCGTTGAACACCGCGGGACTCGGCCACTCCGGCAGGGTTTCGTGCATCAACGGCTGCTGGGCCGCGGTCGCCGCGATCGGCTTCAGCCAGCGCTCGAGCTCGTCGCTGGTCAGCATGTTCCGGTGCAGGATCGTCATCACGGCATGTGCGACCCGGTCGTGCTCCTCGTGCACCCAGCGGTACGGCGTGTCCTTGACGATCCGGTCCGCGAGGACGTCCAGCAGCGCCCGCAGGACGCCGGCGTCGCAGTGCCGGGACCGGGCCAGCGCGCCGATCGCATCGGCGCCATGGGCAACGGCATGGGCCCAGCCGCAGTCCGGCACGAAGCCGCGCAGGTCGCGTTCACGGAGCAACCAGGTGGCCAGCCGGTCGCCCCAGCGCATCACCACCTCGTCGTGCACGAGGAACTCGGCGTTGTCGCGGTGGATCACCTCCGCCAGCGTCAGCGCGGTGAACGAGCGGCGGAACACCGTGTCGGTGCCGTCCTCACCCAGGCCGTAGGACAGGCCCGCACAGAGCCCATCGCCGAAGCCTGGCAGGAGATCGTCGTACACCCCGCGCTCCAGCCAGGTGGCGAGCGTCGGGTACGCGAGGGCGTCACGGACCTGTGGATTGGTGCTGGCGAGCCCGCGGACGAGCTCCTCGGTGAGGTCGGTCAGCGCGCGGTCGTGCGGTACCGCGTAGTCCGCGGCCATCACGTCCTGCCAGTACGTCGACTCCACCCGAGCATCCTTTCATCCGTGCTTGAACAATCAACACCCGTTCACCCCAACTTGTCGAGCCGACCACCCCACCCCCTGGTATAAGCCCACCCCACCCCCGCCACTTCACACCTTTCTTTCTTTCCTTCCCTTGGCGATCGGTAGAGTCGAAGCGTGCCGTCTCTGAGCGATGTGGCGCGGAACCACACAACCCTGGACCAGGCCGACCTGGATCGCCTGCAGCTGCTCGTCTCCGACTGGCAGATGCTGGCCGACCTGTCGTTCGCCGATCTCGTCCTCTGGCTGCCCGACACCGAGGGGCTCGGCTTCTGGGCCGGGGCGCAGATGCGGCCCACCACCGGGCCGACGGCGTACCTGGACGATATCGTCGGCAGCTTCATCCCGCGCGGACGGCGGCACCTGCTGGACCAGGCGTACGACGCCGGCCGGATCTGCCGCGAGGGCGACCCGGAGTGGCGCGACGACGTCCCGGTCCGGGTCGAGACGATCCCGGTCCGGCGAGGCTCGCGGGTGATCGCGGTGATCGCGCGGAACACCAACCTGCTCGGCGTCCGGACACCGTCCCGGCTCGAGATCGCCTACCTGCAGAGTGCGACCGACCTGGCCCGGATGATCACCGACGGCATCTTCCCGTACGGCGGGGAGCGGCTGCTGTCCACCACCCCGCGGGTGGGGGACGGGTGTATCCGCGTCGATCGGCACGGCATGGTGACGTTCGCGAGCCCGAACGCGTTGTCGGCGTACCGGCGGATGGGGCTCGTCACCGACCTGGTCGGGAGCCGGCTGAAGGATGTCACCGGCGAGCTCCTGCACAGTGGCAACAAGGTCGACGACGTCCTGGCGTCGGTGCTGACCGGTCGGGCCGCCAAGGAGATCGAGATCGAGAATCCCGAGGCCACGCTGTTCCTGCGCGCGATCCCGTTGCGCGCGGACGGTCAGCACGTGGGGGCGCTGATCCTGCTCCGGGACGTGACGGAGCTGCGGAGCCGTGAGCGGGAGCTGGTCACCAAGGAAGCGACCATCCGGGAGATTCATCATCGCGTCAAGAACAACTTGCAGACCGTCGCCGCGTTACTCCGGATGCAAGGACGCCGCATCACTGTGCCAGAAGGACAAGCGGCCTTGGCCGAAGCGGTCCGTCGGGTCGGTTCGATCGCGATCGTGCACGAGACACTGTCGGAATCCTTCGACGAGCATGTTGATTTCGACGACGTCGCGGATCGCGTCGCCCTGATGGTGGCCGAAATCTCCACGGTGGCAACGGCTGTGGAGACCCGGCGCTCGGGCCACTTCGGCGTACTGGACTCCGAAGTCGCGACTCCGCTGGCGATGGTGCTGACCGAACTCATGCAGAACTCGGTGGAGCACGCGTTCGGCGCGCGCGACGGCGGCGAGGTGAAGGGCGAGGTCAATGGCGACGCGAACAGTGTGGCCAGCGGGCTGATCGAACTGTCCGCTGAGCGATCCGTCGGCCGGCTGCACGTGACCGTCGTCGACGACGGGCAAGGCCTGCCCGCGAACTTCGACTCGGAACTGTCCGGCAATCTGGGCCTGTCGATCGTCCGCACCCTGGTGATCGGGGAGCTGGACGGGACGCTGGAGTTCGGCCCCCGCCACGACGGCAAGCCCGGGACCCAGGTAACCCTCGACATCCCCGTCAAAGACTGAGTCATTACGTCCGAACATCCGAGGGTCGGGACCCTCACATCTTCGGACGCAACGAAGTCCAGGGAAATCACAGTGTTCCCAGGGAAATCACAGTGTTTCCAGGGAAATCGAAAGGCCCCGCGGAACCCGCGGGGCCTCGAAGATTCTGGGTCAGGCGGTGCGGATGCGGGCGCGCGCGTTCCGGCGCTTCAGGGCGCGGCGCTCGTCCTCGCTCAGGCCGCCCCAGACACCGTGGTCCTGGCCGGCTTCCAGCGCCCACGCGAGGCACTGTTCACGCACGTCGCAACGACGGCACACCTGCTTGGCCTCCTCGATCTGCATGATCGCGGGCCCGGTGTTGCCGATGGGGAAGAACAGTTCCGGGTCCTCGTCGAGGCATACGGCCCGGTGGCGCCAATCCATGGCGGATCCCATCTCTCTCAGTAGTTGTCGTACGCTGTCGGCTAGGTCTGTGCCCGATCAGCGGTGCTGTACTCGTGACTTGTCTCGCACGGGGGGTTCGGTGGCGAGAGCGTTGTGAACGTTTTCACGAACGACTCCATGTTCCCAATGTCAGCTGGGTGAAACAAGGGTTCTGGAGTTGTCGATCAGATCACAACACTTCCTTAACACTACGAACCGGCGCAGAGCGGTTCTCCCCATCCGAATACCGGACAGAGGGTCCCTTCTGCAATCACCCGTTCACTGCAGGTAACCGTTCCAACCACCCTTTGGTTACGCACAACCTCAAATCCCTGTGGGGCTGGGGTTCCGCGACCCTGGGCCGGGCTCGCGGAAGAGGTGGTGGTCGTCCTTGCGCCCGAAAAGCGTCCCGGAACGTGGCACTAAGCTGGCGAAGTGCCGACCGACTCCCCAGCTGCCACCGTACCGAGACCGCTCAAGCTAGCTGCGGGCGTGGTCGCTGCGGAAGGGCTTGTGCTGATCGTTCTTGGAATTGCCGAAGCATTTACGATTCACGGCTCACGTCTGGTGCTCGGCCTGACCACCGCCGCGTTCTTCGTCGTGTACGGCGCCGGCCTCGGATTCGTGGCCCGTGGGCTGTTCCGGGCCTCGACGTGGAGTCGCGGGCCGGCCGTGTTCGCGCAACTGATCCAGCTCCTGGTCGCCTACAGCTTCTGGGGTGGGTCCACCAAGGCCGTCGCGATCGCGCTGGCGGTCGCGGCTGTCGGCGTACTGGCGTGTGTGTTCCAGAAGGTGTCCACGGAGGCCCTGGCCGACGACCCGACCAAGGACCACCCGGTTCTGTGAAATCGTGGCTACTCCTTCAGCAGGCCGGCCCGGAGTTCGGTGAGCGTGCGGGCCAGCAGCCGGGAGACGTGCATCTGCGAGATGCCGATCTCCTCGGCGATCTGGGACTGCGTCATGCCGCGGAAAAACCGCAACGTCAGGATCCGCTTCTCCCGCGTGTCCAGCTGTGCCAGCAGGGGTTTCAGCGACTCCCGGTACTCCACGCTCTCGAGTGCTTCGTCCTCGCCGCCGAGCCCGTCCAGGACCGTGGTCGCGTCGGCCTCGTTCTGATCGGGAGCGTCCAAGGACAAGGTGTTGTAGGCATTCGCGGACTCGAGGCCCTCGATCACCAGGTCCGCCGACAAGCCCAGCCGCTCGGACAATTCGGCCACCGTTGGTGCCCGGCCCAACTCCTGGGTCAACTCGGCCGTCGCCGCGGTCAGTGAGAGCCGCAGCTCCTGCAGACGCCGCGGCACCCGGATCGCCCAGCCCTTGTCCCGGAAGTAGCGCTTGATCTCGCCCAGGATCGTCGGCGTCGCGTACGTCGAGAACTCGACGCCCCGATCGGAGTCGAAACGGTCGATCGCTTTGATCAAACCAATGGTCGCGACCTGGACCAGATCGTCGTACGGCTCACCGCGGTTGCGGAATCGGCGGGCCAGGTGCTCGACCAGCGGCATGTGCAGCGACACCAGGCCGTCCCGGGCGAGGGTGTGCGCCGGGTCTCCGGGACCGGGGGCCGCAGCCATTGCCTGGAACAGCGTGGCCGTCCGGGTGCGTAGGTCCGGGGTCTCCTGAGGCTCGCTCAGGTTTCGATCGTCAGTCACGCTTTCTCCGTGGCGGTGGCAGTAGCCGTCACGGTGATGGTGAGCCGGCCGTCGATCGTCTCGGCGGCCGCCGACTCGACCAGCGCGGTCAGCACGGTCCACCCGAACGAAGTGGTGTCCGGCGTCCAGCCGTTCGGTACGACGGCACTCGTCCGCACGGTCAGTTGCGGCGGGTCGATCTCGAAGACGCAGTCCAGGACACCGTCAGCGGCCTGCGGCAGCAGCAGGGCGCACGCCTCGTCGACCGCGATCCGCAGGTCGTCGATCGCGTCCAGCGTGAAGTCGTTGCGAGCAGCGAGGTTGCCGACCACCGACCGCGGTACGGCGACGTAGGCACTGTCCGCCGGAATACTCAAGCGGACCTCGGCGGATCGTCCGGTGCTGCTCACGCTGCCTCCCTCGTGTCCGGCGGCCGATCGGCGCACCTACGCCGTACATCTTCCACTCTCCGAGCGGTTGATGCACGGCGAAGGGTGCGTACCCGAGGAATCAGGGGTGATCGTGCTCCGAACGGAGCCGGGTGAGGAAGGTTTTGGTGCGCTGGTGCTGCGGATTGCCGATCACGTCGGCGGGGCGGCCGGCCTCGACCACGACGCCGGCGTCCATGAACACGACGGTGTCCGCGACCTCGCGGGCGAACGACATCTCGTGGGTGACCACGATCATCGTCATCCCGTCCGCGGCCAGTTCGCGCATCACCGCGAGCACCTCGCCGACCAGCTCGGGGTCGAGCGCCGACGTGGGTTCGTCGAACAGCATCAGCTTCGGCTGCATCGCCAGCGCGCGGGCGATCGCGACCCGCTGCTGCTGCCCACCGGACAGCTGCGCCGGGTACGCCGCACACCGGTCACCGAGCCCGACCCGGTCCAGCAACTCCTGTGCCCGGGCCCGCGCCTGCTTCTTCGACTCGCCCTTGACCTGGACCGGCGCCTCGGCGACGTTCTCGATCGCGGTCATGTGCGGGAACAGGTTGAACCGCTGGAAGACCATCCCGATCTCACGCCGCTGGGCCGCGATCTCCTTGTTCTTCAGGCGATACAGCTTCCCGTCGCGATCGGCGTACCCCATCAGGTCGCCGTCGACCCAGATCCGGCCGCCGTCGATCGTCTCGAGCTGGTTGATGCAGCGCAGGAACGTCGTCTTACCCGAACCCGACGGGCCGAGCAGGCACACGACCTGTCCGCGGTCGACCTCGAGGTCGATGCCCTTCAGCACCTCGTTGTGGTGGAAGGACTTGGTCACGTTCACTGCCTGAACCAGCGCTTCCCGCAGGGGTTTCGCCGGCTCGGCGGCCGCAGCGGCAGTCATCACGCACCTCCTGCGCCGGCCGGGCGGGCGGCCCGCGGTGCCTGGGTTCCGAAGCCGCGGCCGAAGCGCCGCTCGAGGAAGTACTGGCCGACCATCAGCACACTGGTCGCGGCCAGGTAGTACAGCGTCGCCGCGACCGCGATCGGGAATGTCTTGTAGTACGTGCTTCCGATCGACTGCAGCTGGTAGAACAGCTCGCCGATCACCGGTACGGCGAGCAGCAGCGAGGTGTCCTTGAGCATTGCGATCGTCTCGTTGCCGGTCGGCGGGACGATCACCCGCATCGCCTGCGGCAGCACCACCCGGCGCATCACCTTGCCGCTGCTCATCCCGAGCGCCTCGGCGGCCTCGGCCTGGCCCTTGTCCACGCTCATGATCCCGGCCCGGGCGATCTCGGCCATGTACGCCGCCTCGGACAGGCCGAGCCCGATCACACCGGCGACCAGGCCGGTGAAGATCTGGTTCGCGTCCAGGTTGAGGAACCGCCAGTCACCCGACAGACCGAGCCAGTCGATGATCTTCCAGTCGAACGGGATGCCGAACGCGATGCCCTGTGGGAACAGCACTCCGAGCGTGCCCATCGTGAACAGCAGCAGGTAGCGCGGGACGCTGCGGAAGAACCAGGTGAACGCCCAGGAGACGCCGGCCAGGATCGGGTTGTCCGACAGCCGCATCACCGCCAGCAGGACGCCGCCGGCCACGCCGACGATCATCGCCAGCACGGTGACCAGCAGGGTGCCCTTGAGGAAACCGTTGATCACCGGCTTCTGGTTCATCGCCTGGAAGACGAAGTTCCAGTCGAACGCCTTGTTGCTCACCAGCAGGTGGACCAGCATCGCGACCAGGACCGCGATCACGGCGATCGCGACCCAGCGGCCGGGATGCCGGACCGGCACAGCCTCGATCGCGCCGGGCCGATCGGCAGCAGCCACCGGCCCGGCTTCGGTATCAATGCTCACCCGCGTCCTCGCTTCGCTGCGGGCGCGGATGAGCATTTGCTGCTCTGCTTGTTGATGAACTCGCTTCGCTCGTTCATTGCAGGCTCACGGGTTCACGGCGAAGTCGGTGATCGCACCCGAGTCGTTGTTCCACTTCTGCAGTGCGCTCTTGTAGCTGCCGTCGGCCTGCATCGCCTTCAGCGCCTCGACGATCGCGGCCGCGAACGCGGTGTCTTTCTTCGGGAGGACGTAGCCGTACGGCGCGGCGTCGTAGATGTCACCGAGCTGCTCGAGCTGGCCGTTGGTCTGGCTGATCGCGTACAGCACGACGGGGGAGTCGGCGAGCATCGCGTCGGCCTTGCCGCCGACCAGGTCCGCGGTCGCCTGGTCCTGCTTCTCCCGGACCACGAGCTTGATCTCCGGCTTGCCCTCGGTCTTGCACTTGGCCTGCCGCTTCGGCATGTCGTCCTCGAGCTGCGTCGTACCCTTCTGCACCGCGACGGTCTTGCCGCACGCGTCGTCGGCGTTGACGCCCTTCGGGTTGCCCTTCGCGGTGGCCCACAGCGTGCCGGCGTTGAAGTAGCTGACCATGTTGACCTGCTGCTTGCGCTTGTCGTTGATCGTGAACGACGAGATGCCCATGTCGTACTTGCCGCCCTGGACACCGGTGATGATCGTGTCGAAGCCGGCCGGCTGCCACTCGACCGTGACGCCGAACTTCTGCGCGACCGCGTTGAACAGGTCGACGTCCATACCGGCGACGGTCTTGCCACCCTGGAGGAACTCGTTCGGCGGGTAGCTGGCGTCGACGCCGACGACGATCTTCTTGGCCGTCTTGATCTTGGCCGGCAGCGCGCCACTGAGGTCCGGTCCGCTGCTGGACGGCGCACTCGCCGGTGCGCTCGTGGGTGCGCTGGTCGAACCGCCCTCGAGCGAGTTCGAACCGCAGCCCGCAGCAGCGAGAACCAAGACGCCGGACAACACCAGCGTCCTCCGCAGGACAGACATCTAGCCCTCCAAACCCGGGTGCCGGTCGGCCCGGCGCCATGTGTCCGCATCTTGACACAGCCGGTGGCATGCAGCGCACGGCGATTCCCCGAATGGAGACCGATTCGTAGCCCACGCAGCCGCCACGCATGCGCCCCGTCGATCACCCAGGTACGCAGCGTGACGACGTACGTCGTTCTACCCCGTTGGCTCGACGTGGGTGGGGTCGAGGACGCGGCGGAGGAAGGTGCGGGTGCGGTCTTCCTTGGGGTTGCCGATGACCTCGGCGGGTGGGCCTTGTTCGACGATCACACCGCTGTCCATGAAGACGACGCGGTCGGCGACCTCGCGGGCGAAGGCCATCTCGTGGGTGACCACGAGCATGGTCATACCGTCGAGGGCCAGCTTGCGCATGACCGTGAGTACCTCGCCGACGAGCTCGGGGTCGAGCGCCGACGTCGGCTCGTCGAACAGCATCAGTGCCGGGTCCATCGACAGGGCCCGGGCGATCGCAACTCGTTGCTGCTGGCCACCAGACAGCTGGGCCGGATAGCCGGTGACCTTCTCGGTCAGGCCGACCCGCTCCAGGTTGGCCCGGGCGACCCGGTCGGCCTCGGCCGGGCTGCGTTTCAGTACGGTCCGCTGGGCAACCGTGCAGTTGGCCAGCGCGGTCAGGTGCGGGAACAGGTTGAACTGCTGGAACACCATCCCGATCTGCTGCCGGGCCGCGTCCAGATGACAGTCCGGGTCGGTGATGTCCTCACCGCTGACGATCACCTGCCCCTGTTGAGGTCTCTCGAGCAGGTTCACGCAACGCAGCAGCGTGGACTTGCCCGATCCGGACGGCCCGATCACACACACGACCTCGCCCTGCTCGACGGTGAAGTCGATCCCGCGCAGGACGTGGTTGGTGCCGAAGGACTTGTGCAGGTTCTTGATCTCGACCGACCGGGGCGGTGGGGCGGGGAAGGAATTCAGGCTAGCCATCAGCGGGCCTTCGCTGCTCGGGCCTCGAGCCGGCGGACCAGGATGCCGAGCGGGAGGGTGATGATCAGGTAACAGAAGCCGGCCGTGATCAGCGGCGTCAGGTTCGACTCGCTGTTGGCCAGTTCGCGACCGAACCCGGTCAGCTCGTTCCCGCTGGTGGACACGCCGATGATGAACACCAGCGAGGAGTCCTTCACCAGCAGGATCAAGTCGTTCGCCAACGGCGGCAGGACGATCCGGAACGCCTGTGGCAGCACGATCTTCCGCGTCGCCAGGCCGGCCGGCATACCGAGCGAGCGGGCCGCCTCGACCTGCCCGCGCGGCACCGCCTGGATACCCGCCCGGATCACCTCGGCCATGTACGCCGCCGCGACGATCCCGAGCGCCAGCCAGACCACGCCGTACGGATCGAGCGGGATCGTCATGCCCTCGAACGCCAACGGCAGCAGGCTGAACGCGATGAACACCACGATCGCCGGCAGCCCCCGGAAGAACTCGATGTACGCCGTCGCCAGCCAGCGGTACGGCCCGACCGAGCTGAGCCGCATCAGTGCGAGCACGGTCCCGGCCACCAGCCCGATGACGAACGCACCCGCGGTGTACTCGAGGGTCTTCAGCAGAGCCTGCGGGAGGCCCTCGGTCAGCGCGGTCTTGATCAGTGCGGGCCGGAAGAAGACGTCGCCGATCTGTTTCCAGTCGGCCGCGAAGATCGCGAGCAGGACCAGGACGATCAGGACGGCATACTGGACGACGCGCCACCGCTGGGCCCGCCGCCGGGGACTGAGTCCCCGGGACGGTGCCACAGTGGTCTGTTCGGGCGCGCTCACTTCTTCGGCTCGGTCTTGAACCACTTCTTGTAGATGTCGTTGTAACTGCCGTCCGACTTCGCCTTGGTCAGCAGTTCGTTGAACTTCTCCACCAGCTTGGTGCCGCTCGGGTCGTCCTTCTTCGCGGCGAAGCCGTACTTCTCACCGGTGTCGAACTCCGCGACCACGGTGGTGTCCGGGTTGTCCGAGACGAACGGGTACAGCACGCCGTTGTCGTTGATACCGGCTTCCACCCGGCCCGACTTCACGTTGTTCGTCAGCAGGGTCAGGTCGTCGAAGGTGATGACCTCGTAGCCGAACTCGGCCTTGTGCGCGTTCGCGTAGTCCTTGCCGGTGGTGTCGGCCTGGACACCGACCTTCTTGCCCTTCAGGTCGGCCAGCGTCTTGTACGGCGAGTCCTTCTTGACCAGCAGGACCTGCGTCGCGTCCATGTACGGCTCGGTGATCGACAGGGCCTTGGCCCGGTCCTCGCGGATCGTCATCGCGCCCATGCCCATGTCGCACTTCTTCGCCGCGAAGGCCGCGCCGGAGGTGATCTGCGACCACTCGATGTTGACCACGTCCTGCTCGATGCCGAGGTCCTTGGCGACCAGGTCGAGCATGTCCACGTCGAAGCCGACGACCTTGGTGCCGTCCTTGTACTGGAACGGCTTGTACGGCAGGTGGGTGCAGACGGTCAGCTTGCCCGGCTTCACCAGGGTGATGCCGGCCGCTTTCGCTTTGTCCTCGGAACCACCCCCGCTGTCCGAGTCGCTGCCACAGGCGGAGAGGGTGAGCGCCAGTACGGCCGCCGATGCGACGGCGATCCGCAGGCGGCTCTGGCGGAGAGTGGGGACGATGTTCATCGCTAGTTCTCCTCGACAGGGGTTGTGAATCCCCGAATCCTGGCACATCACGGTGCCTGTGGGACCCCTCACACCAGACCAGTCGCCACTGTGGTTTACTCGGACGCACGGGCGATCCCCTGTTTTGTGAACACTTCCTCCCGAGTATTCCGAAAGGGCACTGATGGTCGCCCAGCCATTCTCACCTGACTTTTCCGACCCCTTTGCCGGTGACGCGGTCTTCGAACTGCACCGCGGCGGCAAGATCGAGGTCACCTCGTCGGTTCACGTCCGCGATGCGGACGATCTGTCCAAGGCCTACACCCCCGGCGTCGCCCGCGTCTGCACCGCGATCGCCGAGGACCCGTCGCTGGTACGCCGCTACACCTGGAAGTCCAACGTGGTCGCGGTCGTCACCGACGGCACCGCCGTACTCGGACTCGGTGACATCGGACCGGCCGCGTCCTTGCCGGTGATGGAGGGCAAGGCCCTGCTGTTCAAGGAGTTCGGCGGCGTCGACTCGGTGCCGATCGCGCTCGACTGCACCGACGTGGACGAGTTCGTCGAGACGGTCGCGCGGATGGCGCCGTCGTTCGGTGGCATCAACCTCGAGGACATCTCCGCGCCGCGCTGCTTCGAGATCGAGCGGCGGCTGAAGGAGCGGCTCGACATCCCGGTCTTCCACGACGACCAGCACGGTACGGCGGTCGTCGTACTCGCGGCTCTCCGCAACGCGCTCCGGGTCACGGGCAAGTCCATCTCGGACATCCGCGTGGTCATCTCTGGCGCGGGTGCGGCCGGCGTCGCGTGTGCCCGGATCCTTTTGCAGGCAGGGGTTGGCGACCTGGCGGTCGTTGACAGCAAGGGTGTGCTGCACGAGGACCGCGCGGACCTGAACCCGGTCAAGCTTTCGCTGGCGCGGGACACCAACACCGGTGGGTACTCCGGCCGGCTGGTCGATGCGCTGGAAGGTGCGGACCTGTTCCTCGGGGTGTCCGGTGGGACGGTGCCGGAGGAAGCGATCGCGCAGATGGCCGACGGCGCGATGATCTTCGCGCTGGCCAACCCGAACCCCGAGGTGCACCCGGACATCGCCCACCGGCACGCCGCCGTGGTCGCCACCGGCCGCTCGGACTTCCCGAACCAGATCAACAACGTACTGGCGTTCCCCGGCATCTTCCGCGGTGCCTTCGACTCCAACGCCTCCCGCATCACCGAAGGCATGAAGCTGGCCGCCGCCGACGCCCTCGCGGGTTTGATCGCGTCGGACGACCTGAGGCCGGACTACATCATCCCGTCTCCCTTCGACGAGCGGGTCGCCCCGGCCGTAGCCACCGCCGTGGCCAACGCCGCCCACACCGACGGCGTAGCCCGAGGGTGAATTCGGTAACTGACCCGCGGTAGACCAGCGCATAAGGTGGTTCGCATGCTTGCTGCTTATGCCGCCAAGTTCGACGCCGACGACCCCATCGCCGCTCTGGAGGTGGGGGAACGGCCGGATCCGACCGTGCCTGAGGGCTGGGTGACGATCGACGTCCGGGCCACGGCGCTCAACCATCACGACCTGTGGTCGCTGAAGGGCGTCGGGCTGGCCGAGGAGAGCCTGCCGATGATCCTCGGGTGTGATGCGGCCGGGGTGGACCCGGACGGCAACGAGGTCGTCGTCCATGCGGTGATCTCGGACCCGTCCTGGAAGGGTGACGAGACGCTCGACCCGAAGCGGTCGCTGCTGAGCGAGCGCTACCAGGGGACGCTGGCGGAGAAGGTCGCCGTACCGGCGCGGAACGTCGTACCGAAGCCGGCTGGGTTGAGTTTCGAGCAGGCCGCGTGCCTGCCGACCGCGTGGTTGACGGCGTACCGGATGCTGTTCACGCAGTCGGGGCTCAAGCCGGGCGACACGGTGCTCGTGCAGGGTGCGGGGGGTGGAGTGGCGACGGCGCTGATCACGCTGGCGCGGGCCGGCGGGATCCGGGTCTGGGCGACCAGCCGGGACGAGGGGAAGCGGGCCAGGGCGGTCGAGATCGGTGCGCACGAGGCGTTCGAGTCCGGTGCGCGGCTGCCGGAGCGGGTCGACGCGGTGATGGAGACGGTCGGCCAGGCGACCTGGTCGCACTCGCTGAAGTCGCTCAAGCAGGGCGGCACGCTGGTGATCTCCGGTGCGACCAGCGGCCAGGCGCCGAAGTCGGCCGAGCTGAACCGGATCTTCTTCCTGCAGTTGCGGGTCCAGGGCTCGACGATGGGCACGCGGACCGAGCTGGCCGAGCTGCTGCAGTTCATGGCGACCGCGGGCATCTCACCGCACATCGATTCGGTCCTGCCGCTCGCCGACGCCCGCAAGGGCTTCGCGAAGATGAACGACGGCGACGTCTTCGGCAAGATCGTCTTTACTGTCTGAATGCAACCTGAGATCAGGCCGGCTGGAGTCGAGGACGCCGAGGCCGGGGCGTGGTGTCACCTGCTCTGTTGGCAGGAGGCGTACGCCGACCTCGTCGACCCGGCCAAGTTGGCTGAGCGGACCGCTGACGTGGACCGCCGGATCGAGCGCTGGGCCGCGGCCGCTGCCGAGGGCCGGAAGCGCTGGATCGCGGTGAACCCGGATCCCGCGGCCCCGGTCCGGGACCGCGTGGTGGGGTTCATCGGGATCGGTCCGGGCCGCGACGACGACCGGCCGGCGCCGGTCGAGGTCGAGGCGATCTACACCCGCCGGGCCTGGTGGGGGACCGGCCTCGGCAGCCGGCTGATGGAGGTTGCTGTCGGCAAGCAGCCGGCCAGCCTGTGGGTGCTCGCGAACAACGAGCAGGCGAAGACGTTCTACCGCCGCAAAGGCTTCGTCGAGGACGGCACGACCGCCGCGGAGCCGTTCTTCGATGTGACGGAGATCCGGATGGTCCGGACCTGACGTTTCATGCCTGAAACATGGGCGTCGCACCGGGGCAACGAGACTGGCTCACTCTGTTCCTACCGCAGACGATTTCGATCCGCCCGATCGATGAGGAGCAGGAGTGCCCATGAGGCCGACCTTGACGGTGATCGCCGACCCCGCCGACAACTGGATGATGCAGGCGGCCTGCGTCGGTCAGGCGCCGTCGTACGACGAGAATGCCAGTCAGTGGGAGCAGCGTAAGGCGCAGGCCGTGTGCCTGACCTCCTGCCCGGTGATCGAGGAATGCCGCGAGTGGGCCCGCCGGACCAAGTTCACCGGGACCGCCGCCGGCGAGAAGTTCCTCTACGGCCGCCGCCGGGGCCGTCCGGGCCCGCAGGAGCGTCGCCGCACCCCGCTCGTCGAGGAGCAGCAGGCCAGTTAGACGTTGATGAGCTCGTCGGCGCGCTCCGCGTCGGCGAGCTTTTCCGTCCGCCGGAACGGTGAGGTGATCGTGGCGATGACGTACTTGCGGTTGTGCACCGCCGCGACGATCGCCAGCACCAGGTAGATCCCACTCAGCACGTACCGCCCGGTCTGACCGGGCACGGCGAACTGGACCGCGAACAGACCCAGCAGCGTCCAGGCCGCCCACCGCGGGAACCGCAGGCTCAGCAGTACGGCGATCCCGAGCAGCGTCTGCGTCGCGGTGAGTAGGAACTCCTCGATCTGCCGTCCGTCGAGGTGCAGCGCTGTCGGACCACCGCCGATGCCGTACGCGATCGGGAGGCTGCCGATCAGCAGGGTCCACTGGTTCACCTTGGCCGAGATCAGCAGGCCCAGTGCGGCCGCGCCCTTGCCCCGCCAGGCGAACAGCAGCGCGACGATGAACTCCGGTGCCTCCGAGGCCAGCGGCGCGAGCCACTGGACCAGCAGGAACTGGTCGATCCCGAGCGCCCGGCCACCCGCGACCAGCGAGTCGGCGAACGGTTCGGCCGACGCCAGGATCACGCCGGCTGCGACCAGGAACATCCCGATCACGGTGATCCGCCGCTGCACCGTCGGCAACCCGCCGATCCTCGCAGCCGGCCCGATCAGGTCCGGCTCGTCGTCGTGCTCCGACATCGCCGCGCGGTACAGGTAGTAGGCGAAGAAGGCGAGCAGCGCGATGCCCAGTGCCAGGTGGATCTCGCCGGTCACCGGGATCACGAAGGCGACCACGCCGGCGATCGCGAGAAAGCCGAGCTCGCGACGGTAGCCGGACTCCAGCACCAGCGCCTTGACGCTCTGGCCGCTGCGCCGGGAGGCGACGTACAGGCTGATCAGTACGACGCTGGACCAGCCGAGGCCGAGGAGCAGCCGGTTCGAGCCGGTCATGTTGGCGGCGGCGAACTGCACGTAGTCCGGGTTCGACCCGGCGGTGTGGGCGAAGTACAGGTCGACCGCGTACTCCGGGAGGACGGCGATGACGGCCAGCAAGGCGATCGCGAGACCGCCGGAGATGTCGACCTCCGCGGCTTCGGCCGCCCAGGCCAGCACGAACGACGCAGCGACCACGGCGGCACCGAAGACCAGCATCGACGGGAGCGCCGAAGGGTGTGTGCCGGTGAGCCGGAGGGCGACCGCGGGGATCGCCACCAGCAGCAGCAAGAGCACAGGGCGGAGGGCTCGGAACATGGTTCCAGCCTGCCACCGTTTTGATACTTTCGCAATTGCGAAAGTGTGAGACCGTCCCCACAACGGCCCGGCGGGCTGTCAGCGGACCGCTCCACCGGTCACAATGACGGCGAGATGACGACATCGTTCCCTGAACCCACGAAGGCCCAGCTGGACTCCGCCGCCGGCACCTTCGCGATGCTCTCCGCCCCCGTGCGGCTGCATCTGGTCTCGTTGGCGGCCCAGGGCGAGTACGACGTCGGCACGCTGGCCGAGCGGGTGGGAGTGAGTATCGCCACCGCCAGCCAGCACCTCGGCAAGCTCCGCCTGGCCGGCATCATCACCGCCCGTCGCGAAGGCCGCCGGCACATCTACACCGTCGACGACCCGCACGTCCTCAACCTGGTCGACCAGATCTTCGAGCACATCGCCCCCGACGGCTCCCTGGCCCCCGACCCACCCCTACGCAGAACCCCACCCCACACGGCCGGCTAGAGGACGTGACGCAGGTACCGCTCCGGTGCCTGCAGGTACGCCTTCCAGTTCTGGACGAGTTGGAGGTCTTCCCAGGTGGTTCTGCGGATGCCCCAGTCGCCTACTTCGAGGATGGTGGCGCCGGGGAGGGCGGCGATGACAGGGGAGTGGGTCGCGCAGAGGACCTGGGAGCCTGACTCGGCGAGGCGGTTCAGTACGCCGACCACGGCCAGGCTGCTGGCGAACGACAGGGCCGACTCGGGCTCGTCCAGGCAGTAGAAACCCTGTCGGGTGAAGCGGTCGTTGATGAGGTTGAGGAAGCTCTCGCCGTGGCTCATCTCGTGGAAGACCGGCTCGGGCCGCGCACCGGGGTTCTGCTCGAGGTACGTGTAGAACCCGTGCATCGTCTCGGCCCGGAGAAAGAAGCCTGCCCGCTTGGCGCCCACGCCCCGGGTCAGCAACAGGTCGTCGGCCAGGGAGGACTCGGTCGCGCGTGTGGTCAGGCGAGCGCCGGTGGAACCACCCTCGGGCGACAACCCGAAGGCAACCGCGATCGCCTCGACGAGCGTGGACTTCCCGGCACCGTTCTCACCCACGAGGAAGGTGACACCGGGCTCGAGGTCCAGCCCGTCGGTCAGCAACTGCCGGACAGCCGGGATGCTGTGCGGCCACCGGCCCCCAGGGCGAACACCTTCCACAGCGGACACCCGTCGTACCGGGTGGTCGGCGAAAGGCATTCGCTCAGGTTAGTCGTCCTCGTCGTCCAACCTGGCCAGCCAGGTGGCGAAGCGTTCGATGGGGGTTTCGAACTCGGGGTTCAGGTCGACGAACTCGCGGAGGCGTTCGGCGACGAAGGCCAGCGTGACATCCTCCTCGCCACGCCGGCTCTCGAGCTCCTCGATCCCTCGGTCGGTGAAGTACACGTCAGCTGAAGGCCTGCTTGAGCAGAGTCGCCTGCTCGGTGCCGTGGACGCCGTGCGAACCGACCGCAGGGGCGGCCATGGCCGGCCGGGAGACCCGGTAGAACGGCTTCCCACCGAGGTGCTCGGTCAGGTTCAGCGCCATGAACGGCCACGGGCCCTGGTTCGCGGGCTCGTCCTGGACCCAGCGGATCTCGGTCGCGTTCGGGTACTTCGCCAGCTCGGCCACGATCTCCTCGGCCGCCAGCGGGTACAGCTGCTCGACCCGCAGGATCGCCGTACTGATTTTGTCCGGCTCGACCTTCTTCCGCTCGGCCAGCAGGTCGTACACGATCCGGCCCGAGGCCAGGATGACCCGCTCGACCGTGGCCGGGTTCGCCTCGGCCTCGGTGTCGTTGATGACCGGCCGGAAGGTGCCGTGGGTCAGCTCCTCCGGTTGCGAGACGGCCTCCTTGCGCCGCAGCAGCTGCTTCGGCGTGAAGACGATCATCGGGGTGTGCTCCTCGCCGAGCGTGTGCCGGCGGAGCAGGTGGAAGTACGACGCCGGCGTCGACGGCTGCGCCACCGTCATCGCGTCCTCGGCGCAGAGCGCGAGGAACCGCTCGATCCGGGCCGAGGTGTGGTCCGGGCCCTGGCCCTCGTAGCCGTGCGGCAGCAGCAGCACGACACCGGACTTCTGGCCCCACTTCGCCTCACCGGACGAGATGTACTCGTCGATGACGGACTGGGCGCCGTTGACGAAGTCGCCGAACTGCGCCTCCCACAGGGTCAGCGCCTCCGGCCGCGCCACGGAGTACCCGTACTCGAAGCCGAGGGCGGCGTACTCGCTCAGCAGCGAGTCGTAGACGTAGAAGTTCGCCTGGTTCTCGTCGAGGTTCTGCAGCGGGACGTAGTCCTGGCCGTTCACGCGGTCGATGATCGCGGCGAACCGCTGGACGAAGGTGCCGCGGCGGCTGTCCTGACCGGCCAGCCGGACCGGGCGTCCGTCCAGCAGCAACGAGCCCAGGGCGGTGATCTCCGCGCTGGCCCAGTCGGTCGGGCCCTCGGTGATCGCGTGCGCCCGGCGCTGCAGCTGCGGCATCACCTTCGGGTGCACGGTGAAGCCCGCCGGCAGCGTGGTGTGCGCGTCGGCGATCTTCTTCAGCACCTCGGGCGTGATCGCGGTCGCGTCCGGGCCGTCCGGCTTGTCCGGGTAAACAGGTGCCGTCACGTACGGCGCCGGCGTGTCGACCTGGCTCTTCGCCTCGCGGACCTCGGCGAAGACGCGCTCCAGCCGGTGCTGGAAGTCCTGCATCGCCTGCTCGGCCTCTTCGATCGTGATGTCGCCACGACCGATCAGGGCCTCGGTGTAGAGCTTGCGGACCGACCGCTTCTGCTCGATCAGGTCGTACATCAGCGGCTGGGTGAAGCTCGGGTCGTCGCCCTCGTTGTGACCGCGGCGGCGGTAGCAGACCAGGTCGATGACGACGTCCTTGTTGAACGCCTGCCGGTACTCGAAGGCCAGGTCGGCGACCCGGATGCACGCCTCGGGGTCGTCGCCGTTCACGTGGAAGATCGGCGCCTGCACCATCCGGGCCACGTCGGTGGAGTACATCGACGAACGGGACGAGGCCGGTGAGGTGGTGAAGCCGACCTGGTTGTTCACGATGACGTGGATCGTGCCGCCGGTGCGGTACCCGCGCAGCTGGGACAGGTTCAGCGTCTCCGCCACCACGCCCTGGCCGGCGAAGGCCGCGTCACCGTGCACGAGCACCGGCAGCACCGGGAACGCGGCACCGCGGTCCAGGATGTCCTGCTTGGCCCGGACGATGCCCTCCAGCACCGGGTCGACGGTCTCCAGGTGGGACGGGTTCGCCGCCACCGAGACCTTGATCTTGTCGCCGAACTCGGAGACGAACTCGCCCTCGGCGCCCAGGTGGTACTTGACGTCACCGGAGCCCTGCACGGTCCGCGGGTCGATGTTGCCCTCGAACTCGCGGAAGATCTGGCCGTACGACTTGCCGACGATGTTCGCCAGCACGTTCAGCCGGCCGCGGTGCGCCATCCCGATCGCGACCTCTTCGAGGCCGGCACCGGCCGCCTCCTCGCAGAGCTCGTCGAGCAGCGGGATGGTCGTCTCCCCGCCCTCGAGCGAGAACCGGCGCTGGCCGACGTACTTGGTCTGCAGGAAGGTCTCGAACGCTTCGGCCTCGTTCAGCTTGGCCAGGATCCGCAGCTGCTCCTCGCGGGGCGGCTTGGTGTGCGGCCGCTCGACCCGCTCCTGGATCCACTTGCGCTGCTCGGGGTCCTGGATGTGCATGTACTCGATACCGGTGGTCCGGCAGTACGAGTCGCGCAGGATGCCGAGGATCTCGCGCAGCTTCATGAACTTGCGGTCGCTCTGCGCACCGAACGAGCCGGTGGCGAACTCGCGGTCCAGGTCCCACAGGGTCAGGCCGTGGGTGGCCACGTCCAGGTCCGGGTGGCTGCGCTGCTTGTACTCCAGCGGGTCGGTGTCGGCCATGATGTGGCCGCGGACCCGGTAGGCGTGGATCATCTCCAGGATCCGGGCCTGCTTGCTGATGTCCTCCTCGTGGCTGTGCGGGAGGTCGGCGGCCCAGCGGATCGGCTCGTACGGGATCCGCAGCGAGCGGAAGATCTCGTCGTAGAAGCCCTCCTGGCCGAGCAGCAACTGGTGCAGCCGGCGCAGGAACTCACCCGACTGGGCGCCCTGGATGATCCGGTGGTCGTACGTCGAGGTCAGCGTCATCACCTTGCTGACCGCGAGCTTGGCCATCGTCTCCTCGGCCGCGCCCTGGTACTCCGACGGGTACTCCATCGCGCCGACGCCGATGATGCAGCCCTGGCCGGTCATCAGCCGCGGCACCGAGTGCTGCGTGCCGATCGTGCCCGGGTTGGTCAGGCTGATCGTGGTGCCCTGGAAGTCGGGCAGCGCGAGCTTGTTGTCGCGGGCCCGGCGGACGATGTCCTCGTAGGCCATCCAGAAGTCGGCGAACGTCATCGACTCGGCGGCCTTGATCGACGGCACCAGCAGCTGCCGGGTGCCGTCGGGCTTCTGCATGTCGATGGCCAGGCCCAGGTTGATGTGGGCCGGCTGGACGTGCGTGGGCTTGCCGTCGGTCTCGTCGTACGACGCGTTCATCTCCGGCAGCGTCTTCAGCGCCTTCACCAGCGCCCAGCCGATCAGGTGGGTGAAGGAGATCTTGCCGCCGCGAGCGCGCTTGAGGTGATTGTTGATGACGATGCGGTTGTCGATCAGCAGCTTGACCGGGACCTGCCGGACGCTGGTCGCCGTGGGGACCTGGAGGCTGGTCTCCATGTTCTGCGCGGTCCGCGCGGGCGCGCCGCGCATGACCTGCCGCTCGGACTCCGTGCTCGCGGCTGCGGGCTTGGGTTGGGCGCTGGGCGGCTGGTTCACCGTGCCTCCGGTCGGGGCGCCGGCGGTCTTCGCCGGAGCTTGCGTCGCTGCTGGTTGGTTCTGCGCTACGGCGGCCTGCGCAGGGGCCGCCGGAGTCGGGTTCTTGGCCGCCGCGGCCGCGGCGGGTGCGCTGGAGGCGGGCGCGGACGGCGTGGTGCCGCGGCTCGGCGCCTCAGGCGTCTTGTTGTCGGACACGGCGTCGGGCCGGGGCACGCTGTCGCGCTGGGGAGCGTCGGCCGGGGTGGTCGTCACCGGCTTCGCGTCACCGTCAGGGTTGTACGTCTTGAAGAAGTCCAGCCACGCCGGATCCACCGAGTTCGGGTCCTGCTTGTACTTCTCGTACAGCTCGTCGACCAGCCATTCGTTCGCACCGAAGGCTGCTAGGGGATTGGTGTCTGATGGCTCGGTGGCCACTTGGCAGTTCGCCTCTTCCGATCGGGTCCGGTACCGCGGTTGTTAACACTGATGTTATGGGTGATGTCCCAAGCAAAGGCTAATAGCACGCCGACCACTTCCACAGCCCGGGATCACCGGACCAGTGTGGCGAGTGGTCAGGCCTTCGGGGCTTGATCGTTCGAGGCCTGAAACACTGTGCAGGCAGGTGTTTCAGCTCACCGGCCCGATCGATGCCGGTCGACTGTCCGGTGAGCGGTGGGGCAGACCCCGGGACCGCCTTGCAGTCGTGGGATTCCGGCGTACCTCTAGGTCGCTGCCGGAGGGTCGTTTGAGCGTGGGTGCCCACTGTATGCAGTTGTCCGCTCGCCGGTGGTGATGAGCAGCATCACGCAGAAATGTGGTCAACGTCACGCGCCGAATCAGTCCAGTTGTCCTCCACTGGTCTGACCGGTCCAGGCCTCTATGCTCGCGCCATGGCGATCCAGCGGATGGACAATGTCGGCATCGTGGTCGAGGACCTGAAGGCGACGGTCGCGTTCTTCGTCGAGCTCGGTCTGGAGCTCGAGGGGGAGATGACGGTCGACGAGCCGTGGGCGGGCCGGATCGTCGGTCTGCCCGGCCAGGTCGTCGACGTCGCGATGATGCGAACCCCCGACGGCCACAGCAAGCTCGAGCTGATGAGCTACCAGCAGCCGGCGATGATCACCCCGGAGCCGAAGAACGCACCGCCCAACACGCTCGGGATCCGGCGGCTCCTGTTCGCCGTCGACGACATCGCGGACACCCTGGCCCGTCTCCAGACCAAGGGCGCCGTACTGATCGGCGAGGTGACGGACATCGGCGACAGCTTCCGGATGTGCTACCTCCACGGCCCGGAGGGCATCATCGTGGCCCTGGCCGAGGAGCTTTAACGGTTGCTCAGCCGGCGCACGAGCTTGAGGCCGGACCAGGTCGAGTCGATCGCACACACCTTCACGTCGACCACGCCGAGCGGTAGCGCCAGCTCACGGATCCCGTTCTCGTCCAGGTCGGTCGGTACGCCGGACGACCGCTTCGGCCACGCGATCCAGATCATCCCGGCCGTGGTCGTCTTCTCGAGCAGCACCGGCAGCCGCTTGCTCAACCGGGCCCGATCCGGACAGAACGCCAGTACGACCTCGTACGGCGTACGCCCGGCCCGCCGGACCACCGTCGTACCCGCCGGCAGGCCCTCGATCGTGAAGTCGGCCGGTGCGTTGTCGAGTAGTACGACGTACTCCGGTTTGATCCCGAGCTTCGCGGCCAGTGGCTTGCCGGAATAGCCCGGCGTCGCGGTCATGATCGGATGCTAGCGCTGCTCCACGAGTTCGCGGAGGCTCGTGGTGGATCGGGCGGTGGTGATGGATTCGGACAGGGGCGTTGCCCAGACCTTCTCCAGGAGCCGGACGAACGCAGTGGCCTCGGTCCGGTCGGCGAAGTCGAGGTCGATGTAGACGACCGCGGGGTCGTCGGTCGGGCGGCTGATCCGGTAGGCCAGCACGTTGTGTTCGCGGCGGGCGCGGTCGTAGCGGTCGAACGCGTCCTTCCAAGCGGTGTAGTCGTCGATCTTGGTCTCGACATGCACGGTGATCATGCTTCGAGCGTGCGCCGGTCGCCGGATGTCGCCCATCCCCGATCCTGGGGATCTTCGTCGTACGCTCGACGGGTGCTGGATCGGGTGGAACGGCTGTGTTCCAGCGGCCTCGACGCCAAGGCGTTGCGGGAGCAGGTGCTGGCCGAGCTGCGTCGGGTGGTGCCGTTCGACGGGCACGTCTGGGTGCTGACGGATCCGGTCTCGCGGGTGGGGACCGCCCCGCTGGCCGACGTACCGGGGGTGTCGTGGGATCAGCTGCCGCGGTTGGTGCGGTCGCGGTACCTGAGCCGGGGGACGCGGTGGACGGACCTGATCGAGGCTGGGGTCTCGGTGCGGCGTGCGGCTGGTTTCGAGCAGTTCGGGGTGACCGACGTACTGACGGCGGTGTGTCGGGATCGCTTCGGTTGCTGGGCCTGGCTCGATCTGTGGCGGCTGACCCAGCCGTTCACCCGGGCCGAGCAGGACCTGGTCGCGTCGCTGGTGCCGGCATTGACCGCGGGTCTCCGGCAGGCGCAGGCCCGGACGTTCGTCGCCGGTCCGCGCGTCGCTCCGACTGGTCCGGCGATCGTGCTGCTGAGTCCGGAGCTTGACGTTCAGCTGCGTACGTCAGCAGCTCGGGAGGCACTGCATCGGCTCAACCCGCCGGACGACCCCGTGGTCATGCTCGCGATCCCGGCTGCGGCGTACAACGTGGCGGCGGCACTGATCGCCGAGGAGCAGGGCATGCCGGTCGGGCCGGCCTGGTCCCGGGTGCACCTGGCTGATGGGAGGTGGGTGACACTGCGGGCGGCGCGGGCGGGCGAGGAGATCGCGGTCAGCATCGAGGACTCGACGCCCGCGGAGCGTCTCGAGGTGTTCGGGTTGGCCCACGCACTGAGTCCACGGGAGCGCGAGGTGCTGGCGGAACTGGCGACCGGCGCCGACTCGCGGCGGTTGGCGGAGCGGCTGGTGCTGTCCGAGCACACGGTCAACGACCACGTGAAAGCCGTCCTCGCCAAGACCCACGCCGGGACTCGCGCTGCGCTGCTGGCCAGGGTGGCTGGGACTGGTTGATGTACGTAAGGACAGGTAGTAGTCGGGTTGGCGGACGAGGGCTGAGCGGGGCTGAGTCGGACCTGGGTCGGATCCGGGGCCGGTGGGCGGACTACTACCTGTCCTTAGGTACGGCAATACTGTCTGGATGGCGTTGACGGATGAGGCGATCGTCAAGATCAAGGGGATGATCACCTCGGGGGAACTGGGTCCAGGGGATCGACTGCCCAAGGAGGCGGATCTCGCGGCGCGCCTCGGCCTGTCGCGGAACTCGCTGCGGGAGGCGGTGAAGGCACTGACACTGGTGAACGTGCTGGACGTCAAGCACGGCGACGGTACGTACGTCACCAGTCTCGACTCGGCGCATCTGCTCGACGCGCTGAACTTCATGGTCGATCTGCATCGCGACGACTCCGTGCTGCAGTTCTTCGAGGTACGCCGCCTGCTCGAGCCGGGGGTGGCTGCGTTGGCCGCCGTCCGGATCAGCAGGGAGCAGCTGACCGAGCTGCGGCTGCTCTGCAGTGACCTGACCCCGGACGCGGAGGTCGAGGCACTGGTCGCGAACGATCTCAGGTTCCACCGCGCGATCGCCGAGGCGACCGGCAACCAGGTCGTCTGCTCGCTGCTCGACGGCATCTCCGGCGCGACCCAGCGGGCGCGGATCTGGCGCGGCGTCACCCAGGCCGGTGCGGTCGAGCGGACCCTGGCCGAGCACGCCGCGATCCTGGACGCGATCGAGATCGGCGACGCCGAGGCGGCCCGGGCCTGGATGACCGCCCACATCGCCGGCGTCGAGACCTGGCTCCGGAAGGCGCCATGATCGTTGCCTGACGCAAGGGATCGGAAAATAGTTGATGCCGTGAACCGCAGGCTCTACTCTGTTTGACGTCCCATTCCCGACGTCAGGGGTCCGCGTTGTAGCTCCGAGATCTTCTTTCTGCCGTTGATCGCCACCTGTCTTGGTGTGCGGTCTGGTTCGAGATCTCGTCTGGAGCACACGCATATGTCTATTTCCCTGTCCTGTACGGACCTCTACTTCGCCTGGCCCGACGGCGACGTCCTGTTCGACGGGCTCAGCTTCGTCGCCGGGCCGACGCGCTCCGGGCTGGTCGGCCGCAACGGCGCCGGCAAGTCGACGCTGCTCCGGCTCATCGCCGGCCGGCTCAACCCGCAACGCGGCACGATCCGGGTGAGCGGCGAGCTCGGGTACCTGCCGCAGGACCTGACCCTCGACACCGGTCTGCGGGTCGATCAGGCGCTCGGTATCGAGGCCGTCCGCCGGGCCATCACCGCGATCGAGTCCGGCGACGCGTCCGAGGAGAACTTCGCGATCGTCGGCGACGACTGGGATGTCGACGAACGGGCCGAGGCCCTGCTCGGCAAACTCGGTCTCGGCGCGATCGACCTCGACCGCAACGTCGGCGCGCTGTCCGGCGGCGAGACGATCCTGCTCGGCCTGGCCGCGGAGCTGTTGCGGCGTCCCGACGTCCTGCTGCTGGATGAGCCGACCAACAACCTCGACCTGCGGGCACGGCGGCATCTGTACGACGCCGTCGACCAGTTCCGTGGTGCGCTGGTGATCGTCAGCCACGACCGGGAGTTGCTGGACCGGGTGGACCAGATCGGCGACCTGCGCAAGGGCGACGTCACTTGGTACGGCGGCAACCTGACCGCGTACGAGGAAGCGGTCGCGGTCGAGCAGGAGGCGGCCGAGCGAATGCTGCGGGCGGCCGAGGCCGACGTCAAGAAGCAGAAGAAGGACCTGGTCGAGGCGCGGATGAAGATGGATCAGCGCCGGGCCCGGGGGCAGAAGGCCTTCGAGCAGGGCGGGATCCCGAAGATCGTCGCCGGCAACCTGAAACGGAACGCGCAGGTGTCCGCGGGCAAGCACCTCGGGATGCAGTCCGAGCGGCTCGACTCGGCGCGGGACGCGCTGGCCGATGCGGAGGAGCTGGTCCACGACGACGACGCGATCCGGGTCGACCTGCCGAAGACCGCCGTACCCGCGGGACGCGTCGTACTGCGGCTGGAGGACCAGGTGCTGCGGACCGGGGCGCACGTCGATTTCGAGATCCGGGGGCCGGAGCGGATCGCGTTGACCGGACCGAACGGTGCGGGCAAGACGACGCTGTTGCAGGCGATCACGGGTGGCGAGTTGCCGGAGGTGCCGTTCCGGTATCTGCCGCAGCGGTTGGACCTGCTGCGCGATGACCTGTCGATCGTCGACAACCTCGCGTTGCTGGCGCCGGGTACGGAGAACCAGGAGCGGCGGTCGCGGTTGGCCCGGTTCCTGTTCCGTGGGCGGGCGGCCGATCAGTTCGTCAGCACCTTGTCGGGTGGTGAACGGTTCCGGGCGACGCTGGCCGCGTTGTTGCTGGCGGAGCCGCCGCCGCAGTTGCTGATGCTGGACGAGCCGACCAACAACCTGGACCTGGCCAGCGTGGCGCAGCTTCGCGACGCGCTTGCCTCGTACAACGGTGCGCTGATCATCGCCAGCCACGATCTGCCGTTCCTCCGGGAGATCGGGATCACCCGCTGGGTCGAGCTGACGCCGGAGACGCTGACCGAGATCGATCCGCTGTAGTCCGGCCCGTCGTGAGCCCCGTCACCCACCCGGGTGGCGGGGCTTTCGCATGCCTTGGCATTTATACCCCTAGGGGGTATCTTCCAGGGTATGGACGAGCATCACGGCGGTCATGGGGATCATGCGGCGCAGTTCAAGGACCGGTTCTGGATCAGCCTCGCGCTGGCTGTGCCGGTGGTGTTCTTCAGCGAGATGTTCGCCGACCTGCTCGGCTACACCCGGCCGGAGTTCCCCGGCTCGGAGCTGATCGCGCCGATCCTCGGCACGGTGATCTTCGGGTACGGCGGCCGGCCGTTCCTGACCGGTGGATGGAGCGAGCTGAAGTCCCGCCGGCCCGGGATGATGCTGCTGATCTCGATGGCGATCACGGTCGCGTTCGTGGCGTCGTGGATCACCACCCTCGGCATCGGCGGGTTCGACCTGGACTTCTGGTGGGAGCTCGCGCTGCTGATCGTGATCATGCTGCTCGGGCACTGGCTGGAGATGCGCGCACTCGGTGCCGCCTCCGGTGCGCTCGATGCCTTGGCCGCGCTCTTGCCGGACACGGCCGAGAAGGTGACCGACGAGGGTGTCGTCGAGGTGCCGCTGCACGCGCTGGAGGCGGGCGACGTCGTACTGGTCCGGTCGGGTGGGCGGGTGCCCGCGGACGGGACCGTGGTGGAAGGGCAGGCCGAGGTCGACGAGTCGATGATCACCGGTGAATCCCGTCCGGTATCGCGGGCGGTCGGAGATCCGGTGGTCGCCGGGACTGTTGCCACCGACAACGCTTTGCGGGTCGAGATCACCGCGGTCGGGGACGACACCGCGCTGGCCGGGATCCAGCGGTTGGTGGCGGAGGCGCAGGCGTCGTCGTCTCGCGCGCAGGCATTGGCCGACCGGGCGGCGGCGTTCCTGTTCTACTTCGCGTCGATCGCCGGGCTGATCACGTTCATTGTGTGGGCGCTCCTGGGGGAGTTCGACGAGGCTGTGACGCGGACCGTGACCGTGTTGGTGATCGCCTGCCCGCACGCCCTCGGGCTGGCCATCCCGCTGGTGATCGCGATCTCGACCGAACGTGCCGCGAGGGCCGGTGTGCTGGTGAAGAACCGGCTGGCCCTGGAGCGGATGCGCACCATCGACGTCGTCCTGTTCGACAAGACCGGCACGCTGACCAAGGGCGAGCCGGCGGTCACCGGGGTCGCCGCGGTCGGGTCGGTCTCGACCGACGAGCTGCTCGAACTGGCTGCTGCGGTTGAGTCCGACAGCGAACACCCGTTGGCGAAGGCGATCGTCCGGGCGCACTCGGATCGGGTTCCTGCCGGTCGTCCGCGTGCTGTGGTTGCGTCGGAGTTCCAGTCGCTGACCGGGCGCGGCGTACGGGCTGTGGTGGATGGTGCGCCGGTTGCCGTCGGTGGGCCTGCGCTGCTGCGGGAATACGACTTGGTCGAGCCGGCCGAGCTGGAGTCGGACGTTGAGTCGTGGAAGTCGCGGGGAGCCGCTGTGCTGCACGTGGTCCGAGATGGGCAGGTGGTCGGGGCGATCGCGTTGGAGGACGCGGTACGCACGGAGTCCAAGCAGGCCGTGGACGCGTTGCACCGGCGCGGCGTGAAGGTCGCGATGGTCACCGGCGACGCGCATCAGGTCGCGGCGGCGGTCGCCGCCGAACTCGGTATCGACGAGGTCTTCGCGGAGGTGCTGCCGCAGGACAAGGACGCCAAGGTTGCCGAGCTCCAGACTCGCGGTCTCAAGGTCGCCATGGTCGGTGACGGCGTCAACGACGCACCCGCGTTGGCGCGGGCGGAGGTCGGGATCGCGATCGGTGCCGGGACCGATGTCGCGATCGAATCGGCCGGCGTGGTGCTGGCCGCCGACGATCCGCGCGCGGTGTTGTCGGTGATCAAGCTGTCGAAGGCCAGCTACCGGAAGATGTGGCAAAACCTCACCTGGGCCACTGGCTACAACGCGATCACGGTCCCGTTGGCTGCCGGCGTACTGGCGTTCGCGGGCGTGGTGGTCTCGCCGGCCGTCGGCGCCCTGCTGATGTCGATCTCCACGATCGTGGTCGCCTTGAACGCCCAGCTCCTGCGCCGCCTCAACCTCAACCCTGCGGACTGATCCCGGCCACTGTCATCGCGACCAAGCGCCGCACCGCAGCCTTCGACGGTGCGGCGCTTGCTGCGGTCAGAGCGTGGACGCAGTACGTCGCGAGCTCCATCGGTGGCACGTCGTTGCGTCGATCGGTCAGGAGCTCCGCGATGAAGTCGATCAGGTGGGCTTGGGCGTGCGCGACATGTTCGCTGCGGTGGAGTGAGGCCGCCGCGTCTGCGTGCGGGTGCTCGTAGCAGATGAAGGCGTAGGCCTCGAGGACTGCTTCGAGGCTGCTGGTCCGCTCCCAGGTGTCGGCCAGGTGCTGGAGATGCTCGCCCACCTGCCGTTGATGCCACGCGACCATGATCGAGTCCACATCCGGGAAGTACTTGTACAGCGTTGCCCGCCCGAGCCCCGTCCGCTTCGCAACCTCCGACATGCTGACGCCCGTCAACCCGCGCTCGGCCACCAGCGCCGCCGCCGCGTCGAGCACGGCCGCCTGCACCGCGACCCGGTGCGACGCGATGCTCTCCTCCCACAACTTCGGCACGACGCAACCTTACCTTGACAGCCCGTCCCTTTGCGAGACACTCTGTCTTGAAAAAGGAGCCTCTGCATGCCGACCTGGGAAGCGCACGTCGAAACCACCAGAGCAGCGCGGTACCTGTCTCAACTAGCCGGCCATTTCACCCACCAGCCCGGTGGAATGACCATCGTCTCGAGCACCTCGGACGAGCTACACATCGACCTTCTCGGCCAAGCGACGTGGTCGCTGCACGCGACCCCGGAAGCTCTGGTGATGCGCCTACAAGGAGAGAACCTCAGCGGCATGAGCGCCAAGGTCGCCGGCCGAATCGAACAACTCGGCCGGCGCGATGGACTGCGCGTGCAGTGGCGACCGTCAGCTGGGAGTGGGGGCGTCCTCACGGAGGAGGCCGGCTGACTTGAGGTCTGACCAGAGCGCCGTGGGCACCGTCGTACGTGCCAGGGTTGCGTTGGTGTGGACCTCCTCGGGGGTGCGGCAGCCGACGGCGATGCCGGCGACCGCGGGGTGGGCGAGGGGGAAGGCGAGAGCGGCGGCCGGCAGTGTGGTGCCGTGGGTCTCGCAGAGGTCGGCGAGCTGGTTCGCCTTGTCCACCAGGGCTCCCGCGGCCGGCTCGTAGTTGAAGGTGGCGCCGGGGGCAGGGCGGGGCTGGGAGAGCAGTCCGGAGTTGAAGATGCCGACAGCAACCACCTGTACGTCGTTCTCGACACACGCGGGGAGGACGTCGTCGAGCCCGTCGGGGTCGATCAACGTGTACCGGCCGGCCAGCATGATCACGTCGATGTCGACCTCACGGACGAACCGGGTCAGCATCGCGGTCTGGTTCATACCGGAGCCGATCGCGCCGATCACGCCCTGATCCCGCAGTTCGATCAGCGTCGGGAAGGCAGTCGCGACCGCCTCGTCGAAATGATCGTCCGGGTCGTGCACGAAGACGACGTCGAGCCGGTCGGTCCCGATCCGTCGCAGCGAGTCTTCGATGCTCTGCAGTACGCCGTCCCGCGAGAAATCCCACCGCCGACGCCGCCGCGTGGTGACGAGGAAGCCCTCGTCATCGGGCGCAGCAGTGTCTGCCTCGTAGATGATCCGCCCGACCTTGGACGACAAGACATAGTCCGCGCGCGGTTTCCCCGCGAGCCCGGGAGCGAGCCGTTCCTCGGCCAGCCCGAGCCCGTAGTGCGGCGCGGTGTCGAAGAACCGCCACCCCTCGTCCCAGGCCGCGTTGACCGTCGCGACCGCGTCGGCGTCGCTGACCTCGCCGAGCATGCTGCCCAGCGGCGCACCGCCGAGCCCGATCCGCTGGTCCGCCGGAAAGAGCTTCATGAGCGGGCCGCCGGGAGTCGCAGGTTCTGCATTCCACCGTCGACGGCAACCGCCGTACCGGTCGTCGAACCGGACAACGGACTGGCCAGGTAGGCGATCGCATGGGCGACTTCGTCGGCCGAGACCAACCGGCCCATCGGCTGCCGGGCCTCCAGCGCCGCACGTTCCGCGGCCGGGTCGTCGGCGACGTCGAGCAAGCGCCCGACCCACGGGGTGTCCGCCGTACCGGGGTTCACGCAGTTGACCCGGATCCCTTCGCGTACGTGGTCGGCGGCCATTGCCATCGTCAACGCGAGTACGGCGCCCTTGCTCGCGGAGTACAGCGCCCGGTTCGGCAACCCCGCGGTGGCGGCGATCGAGCAGGTGTTGACAATCGCGGCGGCCTCGGACTTCCGCAGGTACGGCAGCGCGGCACGGGTCACCCGCGCGATGCCGACGACGTTGACGTCGAAGACGCGGTGCCACTCGTCGTCGTCGTTCGCGGCGACCGTGCCCTGGGCGCCGATGCCGGCGTTATTCACGACGATGTCGATCCCGCCCAGCTGCAACGCGGCCGCCGAGACGGCGTCCCGGACCGAACTGTCGTCGGTCACATCCGCGGCAATCCCGGTCAGCGGCGGGGCGACGTCGGGCTTGAGGTCGAACACGATCACCTGCGCTCCGCGCTCGGCGAGCAGCGTGGCGGCCGCGAGTCCGATACCCGAGGCGCCCCCGGTGACAACTGCGCGGAGGCCGGCGAAATCGGTCACTTCTTCTCCTTGGTGAGGTCGGTCCAGATCTTGCCCGTCGGGTACCGGAAGTCGGTCAGCGTCTCGGCATCCATCTCCGCGCCGAATCCGGGCCGCTCCGGCGCGACGTAGTGCCCGTCCCGGATCACGACCGGATCCAGGAAGTGCTCGTGCAGGTGGTCGACGTACTCGATGACGCGATCCTCGACCGACCCACTCACGGCAACGTAGTCGAACATCGACAGGTGCTGCACCAGCTCGCACAGCCCAACCCCGCCCGCGTGCGGACAGACCGGTACGCCGAACTTCGCGGCCAGCAGCAGGATCGCGATGTTCTCGTTCACCCCGGCGACCCGCGCCGAGTCGAGCTGTAGCACCGACAGCGCCTCGGCCTGGAGCAGTTGCTTGAACACGATCCGGTTCTGCACGTGTTCGCCGGTGGCGACCTTGATCGGCGCGATCGCGCGGGCGATCGCCGCGTGCCCGAGGATGTCGTCGGGGCTCGTCGGCTCCTCGACCCACCAGACGTCGTACGGCTCGAGGGCCTCGATCCAGGTGATCGCGTCGGCCACGTCCCAGCGCTGGTTGGCGTCGATCGCGATCCGGATGTCCGGGCCGACCGCCTCCCGGGCCAGCCGCATCCGGCGGATGTCGTCGTCGAGGTTCGCGCCGACCTTGAGCTTGACCTGGGTGAAACCTTCCGCGACCGCCTCGTGACACAGCCGGACGAGCTTGGCGTCGTCGTACCCGAGCCAGCCGGGCGTCGTCGTGTACGCCGGGTACCCGCGCTCGCGCAGCAGCGCCTCCCGCTCGGCCCGGCCCGCCTTCGCCGAGCGCAGGATCTCGAGCGCCTCGTCCGGTGTGAGCGCGTCGGTCAGGTAGCGGAAGTCGACCAGATCGACGATCTGCTCGGGCGTCAGGTCCGCCAGCAGCTTCCACAGCGGTACGCCGGCGCGCTTGGCGGCCAGGTCCCAGACCGCGTTGACGACCGCGCCGATCGCCATGTGCATGACGCCCTTCTCCGGGCCCAGCCAGCGCAGCTGCGAGTCGTGCACGAGCGACTTCCAGAACCCACCGAGATCGTCCAGTGTCGCGTCCAGGTCGAGTCCGATGACGTGGTCCCGCAGTGCCTCGATCGCCCCGGTCTGTACGTCGTTGCCCCGCCCGATCGTGAACGCGAATCCGTGGCCTTCCAGCCCGTCGGCGGCGTCGGTCCGCAGGATCAGGTACGCCGCCGAGTAGTCCGGGTCGGAGTTCATCGCGTCGGAGCCGTCCAGGTCCAGGGACGTGGGGAAGCGGACGTCGTACGTCTCTAACTCAGTGAATCGTGGCATCAGGACCCGATCTGCAGCTGTGGGCGAAGTGTCGAGGGAATCCTATAGGATATGGGCCGCCAGCGACACCGGTATGGATCGTCGGGGCCGGATCTGTGCCACTCATCAACTACGCCCGGCTTCCGCATCTCACGCTCAGCCGAGCGGCGCTCCGCCGGTCTCCGGCGGGTTGATGAGTGGTGCAGGTCCGCCGGTTACAGTCAGGGCGTGACTGAGCACCCCCGGAACCCCCTCCGCCTGGGCCGGCGGTCGTTCGGGCCGGACGAGTTCGCGGTGATGGCGATCGTCAACCGGACGCCGGACTCGTTCTTCGACGGCGGGGTGACGTACGTGACCGAGGCGGCGCTGACCGCGATCGACCAGGCGGTCGCCGACGGTGCGGACCTGGTCGACATCGGCGGCGTCAAGGCTGGGTACGGCGAACCCGTCGACGAGACCGAGGAACTCCGCCGTACCGTCGACTTCGTCGGCACCGTCCGAGCGCGGCACCCGGAGCTCCTGATCAGCGTCGACACGTTCCGCAGCGGCGTCGCCCGCCGGGTCGGCGAGGTCGGCGCGAACCTGATCAACGACACCTGGTCCGGCCACGACCCCGAACTTGCGGAGGCCGCCGCGGCCACCGGCGCCGGCCTGGTCTGCAGCCACGTCGGCGGCCTCAAGCCGCGCACCGACCCGCACCGGATGGCGTACGACGATGTCGTGGCCGACGTGATCCGGACGACCACCGCCCTGGCCGAGCGGGCGATTGCGGCCGGTGTCCGCCCGGACGGGATCGTGATCGACCCGACCCACGACTTCGGCAAGAACACGCTGCACTCCCTCGAGGTCACCCGCCGGGTCGACGAACTCGCGGCAACCGGCTGGCCGGTTCTCGTGGCGATGTCCAACAAGGATTTCCTCGGCGAGACCCTCGATCTGCCGTCCGGTCAGCGTGGTCCGGCGACGCTCGCCGCGGTCAGTGTCGCGGCGTGGCTCGGCGCCCGCGTGTTCCGGGTGCACGACGTGGCCGGCGTACGGCAAGCTCTCGACCTGATCGCCGTACTGCGGAAGTCGGCGACGCCTGCGTACACCCGAAGGAGCCTGGTGTGATCCGGAATGCTGCGAGCTGGACCGAGTTGACCGAGGACGAACTGATCGCCGCGTACACCGTGGCGGACCGTTCGGTACCGCGGCTCCGGGCCAACTTCGTCACCAGCCTCGACGGAGCGGTCACGCTCGAAGGCCTGTCCGGCGGCCTGTCCAGCAAGGACGACCAGAACATGCTCGGCCGGCTCCGGATGCTGTCCGACGTCGTACTGGTCGGCGCCGGCACGCTGCGCGCCGAGGGGTACGGCGGACTCCGGCTCGGCGCGAAACGCCGTACCTGGAGATCCGAGCAGGGGTGGGCGGAGAATCCCACCCTGGCCGTGGTCTCCAGCCGGCTCGAGCTGGCCGCGGACAGCCCGGTCTTCACCGCGGCGCCGGTGCGGCCGATCGTGATCACCTGCGCGTCGTCCCCGGCGGACCAGCGAGCGGCGTTGGCGGAGGTTGCCGACGTACTGGTGTGCGGTGACGAGGAGGTTGACCTGAAGCAGGCGATCGATGCGTTGGTCGAGCGTGGTCTGAACCAGATCCTGTGTGAGGGCGGTCCGCATCTGCTCGGCGCGCTGACCGGGGCGGATCTGGTCGACGAACTCTGCCTGACCGTGTCGCCTCTGCTCGCCGGGCCCGGGGCGCGCCGGATCACTGACGGTCTCGCGTCGACCGAGGCGCGATCGCTGGCCCAGCTGCATGTTCTCTGTGCCGATGACGGGTTCCTGTTCCTGCGGCACGGGCGAGGCCAGTAGTGCCCGTTGTCGCTGCTGTGGTCTGTCCGCATCCGCCGATCCTGGTCCCTGCGCTGGCATTTGGTGCGGCGGCCGAGCTCGATTCGCTTCGGTTTGCGTGCCTGAGCGCTCTCGACCTGCTCGGCGGTGTGGACCGGTTGGTGGTTGTCGGCTCCGGTCCGGCTGCTGGACGGTACGACGGCCCGGCGGCTGGGACCTTCGGGCCGTACGGCGCGCCCGACGTACGGATCGGGTCGGGTCCGGCTGTGCTGCCGTTGTCGTTGACCGTTGGTGGATGGTTGCTCGAGCAGTCCAAGTCGGCCGCGTTGCCACGGACCTACCTGGGCGTGCCGACTGACGAGACTCCTGCCCGTTGTCTGGAGCTGGGCCGCGAGATTGCTCAGGGCAACGAACAGATCGGCCTGCTGGTGATGGGAGACGGGTCCGCACGGCGCAGCGATCATGCGCCGGTCCATCTCCATCCACGCGCCGAAGTCTTCGACACCACCGTCGCCCAGGCCTTCCAGAACGTGGATCTGGAGGTCTTGGCCGCGCTCGATCCCGACCTGGCTTCGGAACTGCAGGCTGCTGGTCGTGCGCCCTGGCAGGTACTCGCGGGGGCGCTGGAGTCGACTGGGCTACGTGGTGAGGTCGCGTACGACGCAGCGCCGTACGGTGTCGGCTATTTCGTGGCCAGCTTCACTTAGCCTGCTCGAGTTGGTCCAGGCCCCACTGAGCCCAGTCGCGGACCGCGGGGAGGGTTCGCAGACCCCGTTCGGCGGCGAGGCGGCCGAACGCGAGCGGGTTGTCCTGCCATTCCTCGCCGGCCTCCTCCATCTGAGCCCGGAGTGCGGCGAGCCGTTCGTCGGCCTGATCGGCGTACTGCTGAAGGAACACCCGGGCCTCGTCCGGCTCGAGTGAGCCGACCAGGAACAGCCGGAGCGCAGCGGCGCTGCGGACCAGATCGTCGGCCGGTTCGAGCATCCAGCGGCGCAGCTCGTCGCGTCCGGCCGGCGTGATGCCGTACGTCTTCCGGCCGCGGGACTGCTCGTCGACGACCTCGATCAGGCCGGCCTCGGTCATCTTCCGCAGCTCCGGATAAATGTGGCTGTGCGAAGCGTGCCAGGCCCACTGGCCGATCTCCTCGAAGGACTTCGTCAGCTCGTAGCCCGTGGCCGGGTGCTGATCCAGCAGGCCGAGCAGGCCGTGACGCAGCGACATGTCGTGGACCGTACCATGACAGATGTACCGATTGACATGTACATCTTGACACTAAACTCGGGGTAGATCGGACGAGCGAGGAGTCGAGCGATGGTGGATGTGCTGGTGGTGGGCGCGGGACCGACCGGGCTGATCTTGGCCTTGCAGCTCAAGCAGTGGGGGATGTCGGTCCGGATCGTCGAACGGTCGCTGGGCCCGCAGGAGGGTTCGCGCGGGTTCGGGATCAAGCCGCGGACGCTGGAGATCTTCGATGCTCTCGGCATCGCCGATCAGTTCCTGGCGGCGGCCGGGACCGCGCAACGGACCAAGGTGCATCTTGGTGGTGCGCTGCTCGCCGACTTCACTCTGGCTGCCGATGCGCCGACCGCGGCCCGCCCGTACCCGAACTACGTGTCGATGCCGCAGTGGAAGACCGAGGAGATCCTCCGGACGTCGCTGTCGCGCGCGGGTGTCGAGGTGGAGTTCGGTACGGCGGTAGCCGGTTTCGTCGACGAGGGATCGTCGGTGCTGGCGACGTTCGAGGACGGTACGCAGGAGAGAGCGTCGTACCTGGTGGGGTGTGATGGTGGGCGCAGTACGGTCCGGAAGGCGCTGGGGGTCGAGTTCGAGGGCAGTACGACGGAGGATGCGCGGGCGTTGCTGGCCGACGTCGACGTGACCGGGCTGCCGGATCACGCCGTACATCTGTGGATGGGGGATCAGCAGATGCTCGCCCTACGGCCATATCGCGAAGGCGAGCCGTGGCAGGCGGTCGCCTCGATCGGGCCGGGGCAGGAGCCGTCGCTGGAGTTGTTGCAGCGGATCGTGGCCGAGCGCAGCGGGGTGGAGTCGCTGCGGGTGAGCAATCCGCGCTGGATGTCGGTGTGGCGGTACAGCCTGCGGATCGCCTCGCGCTACCGGGTCGGGCGGGTGTTCCTCGCCGGGGACGCGGCGCATGTGCACAGTCCGTTCGGGGCGTTCGGGTTGAACACTGGAGTGCAGGACGCCTTCAACCTCGGCTGGAAGCTGGCCCTGGTACGACGCGGTGCCGACGAGACGCTCCTGGACACCTACGAGGCCGAGCGACTGCCCGTGGGTCAGGCGATCCTGGCCGAGAGCGACCGGCGCTTCTCCGCCGCAACCGCGCCGCCACGGTTGCTGCGGCCGATCCTGCCGCACCTTGTGAAGCCGTTCCTGGTTCGCTTGAACAAGCGCGGCCGCACGGATCACCCTCGCTACCCGGCCTCGCCGCTCACGCTTCCGGCTCGTCGGCGCTTGCGTTGGGGTCGTGCGCTCGCACCCGGGGACACTGCGCCGGACGGGGTCGGACGTACTCCGGGCGGGCGGTCGGTGCGGTTGTTCGACCTCTTCCGCGGGCCGCACTTCACCGTGCTCGCCTTCGGCCGGGAGTTGCCTGCGGTCGATGGTGTTGAGCTGCGACCGCGTGAGCAGGTTGGCGGGCCGGTGCGGGGATTCGTGATCGGCCGGGATGTGATCGATGTCGACGGCACCATCCGGCGAAGCTATCCACGCTGCGCGTTCGCGGTGATCCGCCCGGACGGCTATGTTGCCGCGCTCATCGATGATGCGGCCGAGGCATCGGCGTACCTGGAACGCTGGGCTGGATACTGTCCTGATGACGGAGGAACGCGCGGGGTATCGACGGTCGGCGAAGTCGCCGCGGGGTGAGGCCCGGCGGCGCGAACTGCTCGACCGCGTCGCCGACGACCTGGGCGCCAACGGCCTCGTCGACTTCTCCCTCCGCCGAGCCGCCCGCGCCGCCGGTACGACGCACAAGGTGCTCCTGTATCACTTCGACGGCCCCGAGGACCTGCTCACCCAAGCCGTCCTCCAACTCCGCGAACGCCGCATCACCCGAGCCGTAGCCGCCTCCACCGACGGCCCACCCGACCGCCCATTGGCCGACCGCGTCCGCTCCATGTGGCCCGGCCTGATCAGCGAAGAGTCCTGGGTCCTCGACCAAGCCATCGGCCTGGCCATGTACGACGCCGGCCGTTACGCCGACCTGGCCAGATCAGCGTCCCAGCAGTACCTCCCCGCGTTGCTCTCGATCTGTCCGCCAGGGTGGTCCGACGACCGCAAACACGAGGTGGCCCACCTCATCCTCGCCACCCTCCGAGGCTTCCTCATCGAATACCGAACCAGCGCCAACCAACCAGCCATCAAAGCCGGCTTCAAAGCCCTACTCCGAGCCTTAGACCGAGAAGAAGCCGCCACCTAGCCGCCTGCCACGAAAGGCCACCGCTCCGCGGCGAGAGACTTGTGGGCCGCCTCCGGCGGCGCGCGGAGTGCGTTGCAGGGTGCACATCCTCGGCGAGCGAGGGTGTGACCACGGAGAGCCTCCGCGAAAGGTCACCGCTCCGCGGCGACAGCTTGTCGCCCGCTTGCGGCGGCGCGCGGGATGTGTTGCGGGTCAGCGTGCTCGGCAAGCGTGCTGTGTCCCGGGGATAGCTGGGCGCACAGTCGTTCGCCGATCGCGCCTGCTCGTGACACCTGTTGCGAATGCCGCCAGAGGCGGCCAATAGGCCTGTCGCCGCGGAGCGGTGTCCTTGCTTCGTAGGCATGTAGACAGGATGCGAACCGCGTGGTTCACTTTTGGTATGCGCGAGAAGGTTTGGTTTACGAGTTCGGGTGTGGAGTGCGCGGCCTGGTACTACGCCGGGTCCAACGGTGGGTGCGTGGTGATGACCGGTGGGTTCGGCGTCACCAAGGAACCGGGTACGGATCGGTTCGCGGAGCGGTTCAACGCGGCCGGCTTCAGCGTGCTGGCGTTCGATCACCGCTACCTCGGCGAGAGTGGCGGCGAACCACGGCAGGTGGCGCGGATCAGCGATCAGCTCGACGACTGGCGAGCCGCGATCGACCTCGCCGGGACGCTTCCTGAGGTGGACAAGGTCGCGATCTGGTCGTTCTCGCTGTGCGGCGGGTACATGGTCCAGCTCGCCGCGGAGCACCCAGGCGTCTCAGCCGCGATCGCCCAATCAGCAAACGTCGACGGCCCCGTGGTGACCCGCAACGCATCCCGCTACCAGTCGCCGCTGTCCGCCGTACGCCTGATGGGCCGAAGCATCGCCGACACGATCGGCGGGCTGTTCGGTCGCCCGGTGAAGATGGTCGACCTGTCCGGCCCCCGCGGGACTGTTGCCTTGCTCAACACACCGGACGCCCAACTGGGCAACGAGGCACTCAATCCCAATCACGAGTACGACGATTGGCAGCAAGCAATCGCCGCCCGCTCGGTGCTACCCGCGGTGTTCTACCGGGCCGCGAAGTACGCGCCCAAGGTCCGCTGCCCACTCCTGTACGTCGTCTGCGACAACGACACGTCGGCCCTCGCAGCTCCCACCTTGAAGGCTGCCGCCCAAACGCCCCACGCCGAGGTACTCCGCCTCCCCGGCAACCACTACGCCCCCTTCCTCGACTCCCACGAAACCGTCGTAGAAACCGAACTCGACTTCCTCCGACGCCACCTGGTCACCAACCCCGCGACTCCCAGCCAGCCAACACAAACCCATTCCGTCTAGCCGCAGCCGCCGTCGCCGAGTCGTGGATCCTGGTCGAGTAATCCGCCTGTCCTCGCCCCCACGACTCGTAGGCCGACGGGCGACTCCGCGGTATACGGGCGCGGGGCCCGAGGTCGCCATGCACACCGGTCTTCCTTCCATCAGCACGTCGACCAACTGCTCCCTTGCGTCTCCAGGGCCAGCCTTCGTGCAGTCACCCGGGTCCCGTTCACCTACTGGCGACGGCGACTCCCTCAACCCCCTGTCCACAGCCGATTCGCCGAGTGCACCCACTCGTGACACGATCTGCGGCGCCGCCGAAGGCGGCCGACACGACTGCCGCCGCGGAGCGGTGTCCTTGACGCGTGACTCTTCTGTCCACAGTCGAGTCGCGGAGTGCACGTGCCCGTCGTACTTCCCGCGGCGTCGCCGAAGGCGACCAAGGGACCGTCGCCGCGTAGCGGTGTCCTTTGGGTGCGGTGTTCTCACACCTCTACTGGGATGGGGGGCCAGCGGGAGGAGGTGGTGGCTAGGGCGGGGTTGGTTGTTTTTAGGTGGGTGGTTAGGGCGGCTCGGGCTTCTTGTACGGCGGCGGTCGCGGCCTCGGGTGTGTCGTGGGGGCCGGACCAGTTGCATGCGGCGTTGCCGGCGTACCAGTTGCCGGTGGGGGAGTGGCGTACGTGGGATGCGGCCAGGTGGGCCATTGGCAGGTCGCCGGTCGCTAGAGCGAGGACGGCTTCGATGGGGACGACCTCGGCGGTTAGGTCGAGGATGGGGCGGAGTTCGACCGCGTCGGTCAGCACGAACTCGTAGCCCGAAGGCGCCCGTTCGGCGATCCACGCGAAGGCCTGGTCAGCAACCTCCGCGAGAGCGGCGGCAAGCGACGCGTCGGTGAGGGTTTCGACGCCACACGGCCGGGGATCCGTGGGGCGCAACGCGGCCTGGCAGCGGCGGACGAGCATCTCTTCGGGGAGGGTTTGGCGGCGGCCGAGGATGCGGGACAAGCCGACGATGTCGAAGTTGAGTTCGTCGGGAGTACGTCGTACGCCGGGCTCGAACGGTTCACCCGGGAGCGTCGCGCGGGTGGTCCACGGGCCGACGTGCCATCGGGTCAGAGCCGTCATAGACCGCACCTTAAACGTCGTCACTCTGCGCTGTGGACGTGGTCACGGTTTTGGGCCATTGTGGTGCATCTCATCGGTGGCTGGGGGGCCGCCGAGTACGAACATGTCACGTGGGGGGAAACCACTGTGGTCCAAACGAAGACGCCTGCGCCTGCCGGAAAACCGGACGACGGAAGGCGGCAGTACGCCTGGCATCGGCATCCGGCGTTGATCGCGGCGATACCCGCGGTCTTCACGCTGATCGGCGGAATACTCACGGTCGTCCTCGGGCAGAACGACGTACTGCCGAACGCGATCAACCCGGCACCACCACCAACCACTGTGCTCGCAACCAGCACAGTGACAGCAACAACCACTGCCACCAGCACCGTGACCAACACAGTCACGGAGACCCCCACCGCGCCGGGGTCGACCGGCCCGACCGGAAGCACCACCCAGGCAGCCCCGGGCGCTCTCACGATCACCATCAAGATCGGGACCGGCGGCAAGATCGGGCCGACGGAGTGGCGGGCCGGCTCGACGCCCGGCGCCATCGCTGATGTGTTCGACGACACCGGGCGCCAACTCGACAACGGTTGTTACCCGACCTGGACGCTCAAGCGTGGGTCAACCACGGTCCAGAGCATTCGTGGCACCGCTTGCCAGAGCCACAGCTTCGGGATGTTCAACTTCAGATCGGACGCGCTGAAGACTCCGGGGAACTACCGCCTGAGCGTGGCGGTCGTCACCGACGGCGGTGCGAAGGGGACCGGCGTCACCGACTTCAAGGTGTCGTGATCAGGCCGACTTTGCCGGAGCCGGTACGTCGAAGGTCTTGGCCAGGTCGGTGAGGATTTCCCAGGCACCCTGGAGGCCTACGGCGGTCATCCAGGTGAGGTCGGGGACCTCGTGGACCTTCGGGGCGAGGGGCTTCCAGAGCGGGTTGGCCTTGAACTGGGCGGCGGTCTTCGCGCTCAGCCCCTTCTCGTCCGCGTACACGGTCACGAAGATCGCGTCGCCATCGGCGTCCTTGATCCGCTCGGGGCTGATCTCGAGGGCGAAGTCGTTGGCGTCCTGGGACTTCGGCCGCTTCAGGCCGGCGTCCTTCAGGACGATGCCGGAGAAGCTCGCGTTCTGGTAGAGCCGGGTCGGGCCGTCGACGAATCGGACCACCGAGATGCTCGGGGTGCCGGCCTTCGCGTTGATCGCGGCGCCGACGGTCTTGGCCGCGTTCTCGTACGACGAGAGCTCCTTCTCGGCCAGGTCCTCCGCGCCGAGCGCCTTCGCCTCCAGCCGGATGTTGTCCTTCCAGGTCGGCCCGGTCGTCTCCGACATGATCGTCGGCGCGATCGCGGACAGCTGGTCGTAGAGCTTCTCGTGCCGGACCTTCGCGGTGATGATCAGGTCCGGGTCGAGTTCCGCGATCTTCTCGAGGTTCGGCTCGGCCAGCGTGCCGACGGCCTGCGCCTCGGAGCCGTACGTCTTCGCGTCGTCGCCGAGGTAGTCCGGCAGCTTGCCGTTGATGCTGCGGTAGTCGGTGTACCCGACGACCGGCGTGTCCAGGATCAGCGTCGCGTCGACGAAGCTCGCGTCGAGGGCGACGACCCGCTTCGGCTTGGACTTGATCTCGGTCTTGCCCATCGCGTGCTCGACGGTGCGCGGGAACCCGGCCGACGAGGCGCCGGCCGCGTCGGCCGAGTCGTCGGAGTCCGACGAGCCGCACCCGGCGAGAGCGAGGGCGGCGACGGCGAGCAGAGCAGTCAGGCGGGGCAGGCGCACAGGTGTCTCCTGGTCAGGACCGGCACACGTCAGGACCGGCATCGGGTTAAGGTGGCTCACCACCTCAGAGGTAAGGCAACCCTAACCGCATGTCTGCACCGTCCGCACACCCGGCCGCGATTCCAGCGGTACGGCGTACCGCCACACTGCTCGCGTTGGTCGTAGTCCTCGTGCTGGCATTCGCGGCCAGCCTCGCGTTCGGCTCGCGGTGGCTCGGGCCCGGCGCGCTCTGGCACGCGCTGACCGCCAACGACGGCTCCGATCCGGATGTGATCGTCCGCAGCCTGCGCTTCCCGCGCACCGTGGTCGCCGTACTGATCGGCCTCTGCCTCGGCATCGCCGGGACGCTGATGCAGGGCCACACCCGCAACGCCTTGGCCGAACCGGGCATCTTCGGAGTGAGTTCGGGCGCCGCGTTCGCCGTCGTACTGGGTCTGCAGGTCGGTCTGGTCGAGTCGGTGTCGTCGACGGTCTGGGTCGCGCTGGTGGGCGCGCTGATCGCGACCTTCGGCGTACAGCGATTGGCGTCGCGGGGGAGTGGCGCGACGCCGGTCGGGCTGGCGTTGACGGGCGCAGCGGTGGCCGCGATGCTCGGCGCGCTGACGTCCGCGATCGTGTTGCTCGATGCGGACACCCTCGACGGCTATCGCTTCTGGGCGGTCGGTTCGGTGGCCGGTCGCGGACTGGATGTCGCCGGGCAGGTGCTGCCGTTCGCGGTCGTCGGTCTGTTGCTTGCCCTGGTCAACGCCCGGGATCTGGACTTGCTTGCCCTGGGCGACGATGTGGCCGCGGGTCTCGGATTGTCGATCCGCCGGGCTCGATTGGTCGGGCTGGTGGCGATCGGGCTTCTCACTGCGGCAGGGGTTGCGGCCTGCGGTCCGATCGGGTTCCTCGGGCTGCTCGCGGGTCACGTCGCGCGACGCATGTTCGGCGCCCGCAACAGTTGGCTGATCCCCGCGGCCGGGGTGATCGGTGCGACGGCGCTGGTACTCGCGGATCTTGTCGGCCGACTGGTCGGCGGCGCCGGTGAGGTCCAGGCCGGCGTGGTCCTCGGTATCGTCGGCGCGCCCTTGTTCGTGATCGTCGTACGGCGTCGGGCGGTGGCGCTGTGAAGTCACGGACGATCGTGCTGAGCGTGCTGTTCGCGGTCCTGGCGATCGTGGTTGCCCTGATCTCCCTCAGCGTCGGTACGACGAAGTTGCCGATCGCGGACGTGGTCGAGGTGTTGCTCGGTGGCGGTCGCCGCGGCACGCGTCTCGTCGTACTGGAGTTCCGACTGCCCCGCGTCGCGACCGGTCTGCTCGTCGGGATCGCGTTCGCCGTCTCGGGTGCACTCCTGCAGACCCTGTCTCGCAACCCACTCGCGAGCCCGGACATCGTCGGCGTGAACTCAGGCGCGTCCGCGGGTGCCGTCGCAGTGATCGTGCTGGCCGGGACCGGCGGTGGGAACATCTCCGGCGCCGCCGCGAAGATCGGCATCCCATTGGCCGCCGTCCTCGGCGGTCTGCTCGCCACACTCATCGTCGGTGCACTCTCGATCCGGCGCGGCGTGGTCGACGCGGGTCGCGTCGTACTGATCGGCGTCGGGATCGCGGCCGCGGCCAACTCGATGGTCGCCTGGCTGCTCGTGATCGGCGACGTCAACGACGCCGGCCGGGCCGCGGCCTGGTTGGCCGGGTCGCTCAACGCCCGCGCGTGGAGCGACGCGATCCCGGTCCTGATCGCGGTGGTGCTGTTGTTGCCAGTAGCAATGATGTTCAACCGGGACCTGTCCGCCCTGGTCCTCGGCGACGACGTCGCGTCGTCACTCGGTGTGCGGGTCGCCCGGATTCGCCTTGCGTTGCTGGTCATCGCGACCCTGCTGGCGGCGCTGGCGACCGCCGGCGCCGGACCGATCGCCTTCGTCGCGCTCGTTGCTCCACAAATCGCACAGCGGCTGACCCGAATGGAACGGCCGCCACTCCTCACCACTGCACTACTTGGCGCGCTGTTCGTCGTACTCGCGGATTTGCTGGCGCGGAACGGGTTGCAGTGGCTGCAGGTCGGGCCGTACGAGCTGCCCGTCGGCGTGATCACGGCTGCCTGCGGAGCGCCGTACCTGCTTCATCTCATCGGCCGTCAGCAGAAAGGGCGCTGAACCGTGCACGTGGAGAACCTGACACTCGCGTACGGCGCTGATGCGCCAGTGGTGACCGGATTGACCCTGGAGGTGCCGACTGGTCAGTTGACTGCAGTGGTCGGGCCGAACGGGTCCGGCAAGTCGACCCTGCTGCGTGGAATGAGCAGACTGCTCACCCCACAGAGCGGCCAGGTGTTGCTGGACGGCACGGACATCCACAAGCTCCCGGCACGTGAGCTGGCTCGGAAGCTCGGCGTACTGCCGCAGGGGCCGGTGACGCCGGAGGGCATCACCGCAGCCGAACTGGTGTCGCGTGGTCGGCATCCACACCGCGGTCTGTTCGGCCGGCTCACTGCCGAGGACGATGCGGCGATCGACGAGGCCCTGAACGCAGTGGAGCTGACGGAGCTGAGGGATCGCCCGGTTGACCAGCTGTCCGGAGGTCAGCGGCAGCGGGTGTGGATCGCGATGGTGCTGGCCCAGGGCACCCAGCACCTCCTGCTGGACGAGCCCACGACGTACCTGGACCTCGCGCACGCGGTCGACGTGATGAACGTGGTCCATGCCGCGGCGACGACCGGCCGGACTGTGGTGACGGTGCTGCACGACCTCACCCTGGCCGCGCAGTACGCCGATCACCTCGTGGTGATGGGGAACGGCCGGATCGCGGCCGAGGGCCGTCCGGTCGACGTACTGACCGAGGAGCTGCTCGACGAGGTGTTCGGGCTCAAGGCCACCGTGGTCGAGGTCGGGGGCGCGCCGGTCGTCGTACCGGACCGTAGGCTGGCTGGGTGACGTACACCCCGAGCCGCCTGGCGGACATCCTGGCCGAATCGGTCACCTGGATGTCTGTGCGTACGGCGGACTCCGTCCCCGGACCGGAGTGGATCTCGTGTGCGGCACTGCTCGCGGAGCAGCAGGCCGGCGGTGATCCGACGTACGACTGGCGCACCGCCGCGGCCGCCGACTACGCGCGGGATTACGCGATCGAGCCGCCCATTCAGGTCGCGGCGATGTTCACGCTGATGTGGTACGTCCAGGTCCCCGCACTGGTTGCCGGGGTCACCGCTGCAGTCACTGGGGTCTCACCAGAGGTGTCCCCGGCCGCACTGGCCTTCCGGCGGCACCCCACGGCGCACTACCCGACTGAGGTTGCGCTGTTGTCCGCAGAGACAGTGCCGCTCGCCGTTGCGGCAGACCAGCTCAAAGCGCACACATCGGCGTTCCTGGACTCCTATCGCCCCCCTGTGAAGATCGGCTCGCTCCAGCGCTTCGGTGCGGTCGAAGACGAGGTGCGGTCGGCGATCCGCCTGCCGGACGAGGCGCCGTACGCCGATCAAGCCGCCAAGGCGTTCGGGGTATCGCTGGAGCAGAAGCTGCGCACCTCTTGCTGCTACTTCTACGTCCTGCCGAACGTGAACGCCTGCACCACCTGCCCCCGATTCCGCTGATTGGTCTAGACAGCCTGCGTCGACAGGATTGCCGGACCGGGTTCTGGCGCGAAGGCTGGGCCGCATGCGCTGGATACGGGTAGTCGTGGCAGGTGGACTGTTGGTGACGTCGGCTGCACTAGCGCCAGTGGCGCAGGCACGTGAGGCCGTCGGGGTGAGACCGAGTGTGTGGACGGAGACGTCGTACAACTCGGTCTTCAAGGACAGTGGGCGATCGCCGGAGGCCCGTGCGGACATCCGGCTCGATACGGCGAAGAACGACTACGAGGCGGCGCAGATCGTGCTGCGCGCCCCGGCGTCCTTCACCGTCAACAAGGTGGACTTCACTCCACTGATCGGACGGTCGGACGCGATTCCGGCGCGTGAACTGAGCTACAACCCGGTCGGGTACGAGTACCTGAACCACAACTCGGTCTTCGGCGGCAACCAGGATGTCTACCCGACGACACATGCGGCCCCCGGCGACTTCCCGGACCGGCTGCTGAACCAGAAGAGCATCGCCGTACCGGCCAATCAGACGCAGTCACTATGGATCCGCGTGCACGTGCCCGCTACCGCGAAGGGCGGCCTGTACGCCGGCCTGGCAACCGTGCGTACGACGAAAGGCGACCTGCGGGTCCCGATCACGGTGAACGCGCGCAACGTGGTGATCCCGCCGGCGAACCAGAGCGAGTTCACCAACGTGATGTGGACGAACTTCCTCGGCCTCACCTCGTGGGATCCGGGCAAGGGTGACACGGTGAAGCTGTTCTACGGGCACGACCGGTACTCGCCGCAGTGGTGGCAGCTGATCGACAACTGGGCCGATCTGATGAAGCAGAACCGGCAGAACAGCCTGCAGTTGCCGCTGATCAACCTGCTCACCGACGGCGGCAGCTCGGTCGATGCCGCCGGCAAGTACACGTTCAACTTCAGCCGCTTCGACCAGGTCGTCCAGCGGTTCGTGGACAAGGGCACGGTGGACCGGCTGGAGGGATTCACCGGCGCCGGTTCGCAGAACGAGGCCCGCAACCCCGTCTACCCCAAGTGGCTGATCGAGGTCACGCCGAAGAACACCGGCTCGCAGATCCCCGACTACCTCCCGTGGGACTCGCCTGAGGCGGACAGCTGGTACTCCCAGTTCTACCCGGCACTGAAGGCACACCTGGACGCCAAGGGCTGGACCAGCATGTACTGGATGCACGTCGGTGACGAGGCCAACGGTCCGGCCGGCGAGGAAGGCTGGACCGGCATCGAGGCGCAGCTCCGCAAGTACTTCCCCGGTGTGAAGATCGGCGACACCTCCGTGAACGGCTCCGGCCCGCTCATCGCGCGGAACTCCGACATCGTGATCCCGAACCTGTTCAACTACACCCTCGACCCCGGCACGTACGACGCCGAGCGCGCCAAGGGCAAGCCGCTGTGGTTCTACAACTGCAACATCCCGGTCGGGAATCACCTGAACAGGTTCGTCGACCAGCCGGAGTGGAGTCAGCGCCAGACCATGTGGCTCGCGTACGGGCGTGGTGCGACGGGCTACCTGCACTGGGCCTACGGGAACTGGCAGTACGCGATGGACGACCAGGACGTGAAGGGCGACGGCTACATCGTTCGTCCGGACGTCGCCAACAACACCCTCGAGTCGTCACCACGGTACGAATCGCTGCGGGACGGCATGGAGGACTGGGAGGTCCTGAACAAGCTCGGTAAGACCAATCCGGATCTGGCCCACGATCTGGCGACCAGTCTGGTGCAGCGCAGCGACAAGTACTCACCGGACGTGTCGTACATGCAACGGATTCGGGCGATCGCGCTGGACGCGGCAGCCGGCCTGCCGATCAAGCCCATCGCACATGGGTCGCAGCGGCAGATCGATCTTGGCCGGCAGGCGCAAGTTGACGGCGTACTCCTGCACTGGGGGAGCACCCACGCGGACAAGTACCAGGTGCAGATCTCCTTCGACGGCATCAAGTGGGCAGACGTTGCACCGGGCACCGGCGACGGGGGTGATGACTTCGTCGGCGTGAACTCGAAGGCGCGGTACCTCCGGATCGACGCGACCGGCGGGCAGCTTCTCGACTTCCAGGTGATTGGCAACAGGTTGCCGCAGCAGAACCTCGCGGGTGGGAAGTCGTACGAGCGGACCGACCCGTCGGCACGTTTCCCGGACGCGAACAAGACCGAGGCGACCGACGGTGTGATCGGCGACGACTGGGGTGACGGCAAGAGCTTCGGCTACGAGCTCCTGAACGTCGGCGACAGCGTGCACCCGGAGGTGACGATCGACCTCGAGCACGCGCAGACCGTCGGCACGGTCCGTGTCCATGCCTACGAGGAGTACCCGGACTACCGGCCGGATCTGATCACGGTCTCGACCAGTACGGACGGGACCCACTTCACCGAGCGTGGCCACCTCAGCTCCGTGAACGGCGCCTCGCACATCTGGTACGACCTGGGCTTCGCGCCGGCCAAGGCCCGGTGGATCCGGGTGTCGTTCGACAAGACCAGGACGAACAACAAGAACACGGGCATGTTCATCGACGAGATCGAGGCCTACCAGCATTTCGCTCAGAGCGGAATGGCGACCGTGTCCTGATATGGCCGGAAACTGTCGGTGGTGCCGGGGAACATGGCGAGCATGACTTGTCCTGTATCTCCGGTGTCACCGACGGGTAATCCCAGGTCGGTTGTCCAGCCCCGGGTCGCGAGTTAGGTTCGCTGACGTGACCTCGCCCGGTGGTTCTGCGGCGACGACTCCGATCGGCTCCCGGGCCGAGGCGGAGGGGTTCGTCGCGATGGTCTGTTTCAAGCATGGTCCTCCCCGGCTGCACGGTGTCGAGCTCGAATGGACCGTGCATCATGCGGAGGATCCGCACCGGCCGCTCGACGCCGGCCGACTGAGAAAAGCCCTGGGCGTGCATGCGCCCCCGACCCTGGTCAGAGGCAGTCCGCAACTGCCACTCGGCCGGGGCTCTCTGGTCACTGTGGAGCCAGGTGGCCAGGTAGAGATCTCCGGCCCTGCGTTGGATTCGATCCCGCAGCTGATCGACGACACCGCCGCCGACGCGGCCGAGCTGACAGCTCTCCTCAACGATGTAGATCTCGTTCCGGGAGCGCACGGGATGGACGCGTTCCGCCCGCCCCGCCGCATCCTCACCGTCCCGCGGTACGCCGCGATGGAAGCCGCATTCCAGCGCCTCGGCCCGCACGGACCACGGATGATGTGCAGCACCGCCGGTCTGCAGGTCTGCCTCGACGCGGGTGAGGCGGATCAGACCGCTCAGCGCTGGCGCGCGCTGCACGATCTCGGCCCCGCTCTCGTCGCCCTGTTCGCGAACTCCCGTCGCCGGGCCGGTGCGGACACCGGCTGGGCCTCCGCCCGGACGGAGGCGACCTTCGGCACCTGCGCCCCCTTCACCGAGCCGCCACCACTCGACGGCGATCCGGCCGAAGCCTGGGCGCGGATGGCGATGGAGGCACCGGTGCTCTGCCTGCGCCGCGGCGACCGTTGGGACGCGCCGGACGGACTGACCTTCGGCGCCTGGGCGGACGGACAGCTGCCCGGCGACCGACCGACGTACGACGACCTCGAATACCACCTGTCCACGTTGTTCCCGCCGGTGCGGCCGCGCGGGTATCTCGAGGTGCGCTACCTCGATACGCAGTCCGGCGACGGGTGGATCGCCCCGACCCTGCTGCTCACCGCGCTGATGTCCGATCCGGCCCTGATCGACCGTGCACTGGCCGCGGCCGAGCCCGCGGCCGGGCGCTGGTTCCCGGCGGCTCGGGAGGGGCTCGAGGACAAGTTGGTCCTCCAGGCCGCCCGCGACGTAGTGGAGCTGGGCACCGCAGTACTGGACCGGACCGGCGTGGCCCCCGAACTCATCGCTGCGACCGAGACCCGGCTGCAGCGCATCGTCGACGACACCCAAGGAAGGCGAGCAGCCTCATGAGTCACCAATTGTCCGAACTCTCTCCCGAAGGGCTGCGAGCGTTCGTCGCCGAGCAGCTCGAGCGGTCCCGGGCGCGGACTGTGCAGCTGACCGACGCGGTCGACACCGACGACCTGGTCCGGCAGCACTCCAAACTGATGTCGCCGCTGGTCTGGGACTACGCGCATATCGGCAACCAGGAGGAGCTCTGGCTGGTCCGCGACGTCGGCGGACGAGATCCCGTCCGCCAGGACATCGACGAGTTGTACGACGCCTTCATGCACCCGCGGGCGGACCGGCCGGCCCTGCCGCTGCTCAGTCCCACCGAGACGCGGTCCTATGTCACCGAGGTCCGGGACAAGGTCATGGACGTGCTGGACCACGTGAAGTTCGACAACGGCCGCGAGCTGGTGGACAACGCGTTCGCGTTCGGCATGATCACGCAGCACGAGCAGCAGCACGACGAGACCATGCTGGCCACCCACCAGCTACGGACCGGCGGCGCAGTCCTTGACGCTCCGCCCCCACCGGCCGGGCGTCGGCTGCCCCAGCGCGAGGTGTTCGTGCCGGGTGGCGTGTTCGAGATGGGTACGTCGATCGAGCCGTGGGCGCTGGACAACGAGCGACCCGCGCACGCCGTCCGGGTGGCGCCGTACGTGATCGACACCGTGCCGGTGAGCAACGGGGACTACCTGGCCTTCGTGCTCGGCGGTGGGTACGACGATCCGCAGTGGTGGTCCGAGGCCGGCTGGGCGCACGTGCGGAAGGCGTCGCTGGCCGGGCCGCGGTTCTGGGAGCACGCGGACGGTGAGTGGTGGCGGCTGCGGTTCGGGCACCGGGAGAGGTTGCCGTTGGACGAACCCGTGATGCACGTGTGCTTCTACGAGGCCGAGGCGTACGCGAAATGGGCCGGGAAGCGGCTGCCGACCGAGGAGGAATGGGAGTTCGCGGCGCGGTTCGATCCGTCGACCGGGCGGACCCGGCGGTTCCCGTGGGGTGACGAGAGCCCGGGGACGCAGCACGCGAACCTCGGTCAGCGGCACCTCGCCCCGGCACCGGTCGGGGCGTATCCGGCAGGTGCGTCCCCGCTCGGGGTCGAGCAGCTGATCGGAGATGTCTGGGAGTGGACGTCGAGCGACTTCACGCCGTACCCGGGCTTCCGCGCCTGGCCGTACGACGAGTACTCGCTGGTGTTCTTCGGGCCGGACTACAAGATCCTCCGCGGTGGCTCCTTCGGCACCGACGAGGTCGTCGCCCGCACCACCTTCCGGAACTGGGACTACCCGATCCGAAGGCAGATCTTCGCCGGCTTCCGGTGCGCCCGTGACCCCCAGCCCGAGGAGCTGCGCGACTGATGTGCCGCCACCTGGCCTACCTCGGCCCCCCGGTCACACTCGCCTCGCTGGTCCTGGAACCGGCGCACTCACTGTTCGAACAGAGCTGGTCGCCGCAGGACATGCGCGGCGGCGGCTCGATCAACGCCGACGGTTTCGGCCTCGGGTGGTATCCCGAGGGCGATGCCGCCCTGCCCGGCGGCCCGGTCCGGTACCGGCGGCAGGTGCCGATCTGGACCGACGAGAACCTCCCCGGTCTGGCCGGCACGATCCGGTCCGGCGCGGTCATCGCCGCGATCCGGAACGGGACTCCCGGCATGCCGCACGGCCAGTCGGCGGTCGCGCCGTTCATGGCCGGGAACTGGTTGTTCAGCCACAACGGACGGATTCCCGGCTGGCCGGAATCGACGACGAAGCTGGCCGAGCGACTCCCGGTCGCCGATCTGCTCCGGCTCGATGCGCCGGTGGACTCCGCGCTGCTGTGGGCGCTCGTCGCCAACCGCCTGTCCGACGGGGTGCCACCGGCCGATGCGGTGGCGGCCGTCGTCCATGAAGTGGAAGCGGCGGCACCGGGATCACGGCTGAACGTCCTGCTCACCGACGGCGAGCAACTTGTCGCCACCTCCTGGACACACTCCCTGCGAGTCCGCCGGACCGGCGACTCGATCACCGTCAGCTCCGAACAGTTCGGCGCCGACGACTGGGAGGACGTCCCCGACCGTTCGTTGCTGGTGGCCACCGCCACGACGCTGCACATCACCCCGATGGAAGGACCAGAGTGACCCTCATCGACGTACATCTGACGCCGGACTATGCCTCGCGGGCGTTGCGGGAGGATGTTCGGGCGGGGCTGACGGCGGACGAGAAGTGGTTGCCGCCGAAGTGGTTCTACGACGCCCGGGGGAGTGAGCTGTTCGAGGAGATCACGCGGCTGCCGGAGTACTATCCGACCCGGGCCGAGCGGGAGATCCTGCAGAACCGGGCCGGTGACATCGCGGCGATCACGAAGGCGCACACGCTGGTCGAGCTCGGGTCCGGATCGTCGGAGAAGACCCGTTTGCTGCTCGACGGGCTGCGGGAACGCGGGACGTTGACGACGTTCGTACCGCTTGATGTGTCGGAGTCGGCGCTGCGAGAGGCGTCCGATGCGATCAACGCCGACTACCCGGAGCTCGACGTACATGGGGTGGTCGGTGACTTCACCGCGCACCTCGACAAGCTTCCGGGCGACCCGCCGCGCATCGTCGCGTTCTTGGGCGGCACGATCGGCAACCTGCTGCCGGCCGAGCGCGAGACGTTCTACGCCTCGATCCGTGACGTCCTCGAGCGGGGCGAGTGGTTGCTGCTCGGGACCGATCTGGTGAAGGACCCCGCGACTTTGGTGGCGGCGTACGACGACTCTGCCGGCGTCACCGCGGAGTTCAACCGCAACGTGCTGCGGGTGATCAACCGTCAGCTCGGCGCGGACTTCGACGTGGACGCGTTCAGTCACGTGGCGATCTGGGATGCCGAGAACGAGTGGATCGAGATGCGGCTGCGCGCCGATCGCGCGATGCGTGTCCTGATCCCGGAGGTCCATCTCGAGGTCGACTTCGCCGAGGGCGAGGAGCTGCACACCGAGATCTCCGCCAAGTTCAACCGCCAGCGAGTGGAGGGTGAACTGGACAAAGCGGGCTTCGCACCGGCCGCCTGGTGGACCGACTCCGAAGCCCGCTTCGCCCTGTCCCTCTGGCAAGCAGTCTGAAGAACTAGCCTGCTGACTTGATCAGGCCGTTGATCTTGTCGATGTAGGCCGGCAGGTCGGAGACCGGCTTCTTCCCGCTCAGGATGGGCTGGTAGTTGGCGGTGGTCAGGTCACCGACCTGCGAGGCCCACTGGGTGGTGAAGCGCACGCCGACCGTCTTCTCCATGGCCAGGTCCGCCTTGACCGTGTCGACGACCGTCGGCTGCTGCGCCTTCGTCAGCGCGTCGAAGTAGCTCGTCTGCGCCGGCGTGTAGGCGGGCGGCGCGACCGGCGAGGCCGGCAGCACGGCGTCCCACACCTTCGTGTTGAGGTACTCGAGCACCTTGAACGTCGCGTCCTGGTCCTTCGTGTACTGCGGGGTGCAGATACCGACCGAGTCGTACAGCGTCGCCGGAGTATCCACCTGCGGGAACGGCGCGAACCCGTACTTCACCTTCGGCTTGTCGGTCTGGAACCCGGCCGCCAGCCACTGACCACCGAACATCATCGGCACCTTGCCGGCGGAGAACAGCGACTGCACGTTCGAGGCGTCGTACCCGGGCGGGGAGACCGAGCCGTTCTTGATCGCGTCGACGAGCTTCTGCACGCCCTCGGTGTACTTCGCGTCGGCCTCGGCCTTGGTCGGGTGGTTCACGTTGTCGGTGAACGGTGCACCACCGGCGGAGACGGAGTACATGCCCATCGTGAACGGTCCGTCGGCGGAGGTCAGGTTGTCGGCGACCAGGCCGTACTTCGCGCCGTTCTTGCCGGCCAGCTTGGCGGCCGCGGCGTACATCTCGTCCCAGGTCCAGCCGGCCTTGGGCACCTGCAGACCCGCGGCGGTGAACGCGTCGGCGTTGTACCAGACGCCGTACGTGTTCATCAGCGACGGCAGGCCGCCCATCAGGCCGTCGGCGGTCTTCCAGTTCTCCATCGCGGACGGGACGAACTTGTCGGCCTTGAAGTCGCCGTCGCCGTCCTTGATCTTGCTGCTCCAGTCGACCAGCAGGCCCTGCGAGGTGTACTGCTGCTCGGTGTCGTTACCGCACCAGAACAGGTCCGGCAGCTTCTTCGCCTGGGTCAGCGAGGCGAGCTTGTCACCGAAGTTGCCGGCCGGGGTGTCGAGCAGCTGGACGGTGATGTTCTCCTCCTTGAAGTCGGCCAGCGCCTTCTTGATCGCGGCGTTGGTCTGGGCCGATTCCCAGGTCATCACCGTGACCGTGACCGGGCCGCTGCTCGACCCACCGGAGTCGTCCGACCCGCTACAGGCCGTTGCCGTCAGCAACCCCGCACAGGCCAGGGTGGTACCGAAGAGAATGCGTTTCACAGGAGATCCCCTCTATTTCTGCGTCGTGCTGCCGAGCGAGCCGAGGCCCTGAATGAAGTAGCGCTGCGCGGCGAAGAACACGATCAGCGGCGGCAGCATGTACAGCAGGTTGGTGGCCATGTAGTAGCTCCAGTCCGGCGTCTTCCCGGCGAACGGCGAGATGAATGAGGCCATCCCGACCGACAGTGGCCACTTGTTCGACGAGTACAGGTAGACCAGCGGGTTGAGGAAGTCGTTCCAGGACGCCTGGAAGGCCAGGATCGCCATCGTGATCCAGGCCGGCCGGGTCAGCGGCAGCATCACCTGGGTGAAGATCCGGAAGTGGCCGGCGCCGTCGATCTTGGCGGCCTCGTCGATCGAGTACGGGATGGCCAGGAAGTACTGCCGGGCCAGGAAGATGAACAGCGGGTTCCCGCCGAGGAAGGCCGGCACGATCAGCGGCAACCAGGTGTCGTACCAGCCGATGCTCTTGTACAGCTGGAACAACGGGATCAGCCCGACCACACCGGGCAGCAGCATGCTCCCGACGAACAGGTAGAACCACACCTTCCGGCCGGGGAACCGCAACCGGGCCAGCGCGTAGCCGGCCATCATCGCGGTCATCACCCCACCGAGCACGCTGAGTGCGGTGATGATGGTCGAGTTGAGCAGCAGCCGCGGGAAGTGGATCGCCTCCGGGCCGTGGATGAAGTTGCTCCAGGTGAACTCGTGCGGGAGCAGCCTCGGTGGGATGTCGAAGACCGCGGTCCGGCTCTTCAGGCCGATCGTGATCATCCACAGCAGCGGGACGATCATGACCGCGCTGACGAACAGGGCGACGACGTACCAGGACGTCGTGCCGAGCAGGCGGGGCTTCTTCTTCGCGGGCAGGCGCGGCTGCGGTGCCTGGTCGGCAGCGGCCAGCACGGTGGCTTCAGTCGGGAGTGTTGTCACTGTAAGTCCAGAGCGAGGTGAACTTCGCGGTCAGGGCAATCACGAGAATGATGAGGATGAACAGGACCCAGACCTGCGCCGACGCGTAGCCGAGCTGCGGGATCTGGCCCAGGTTCGGGAAGCCGTTCTTGTAGATCGACAGCATCAGCACGTTGGTGGTGAAGCCGGGGCCGCCGTTGGTCAGAACCTTCGGCTGGTTGAACGTCTGCAGTGCGGCCGTGGTCTGCAGGATCACCTGCAGCAACATGATCGGGCTGATCATCGGCAACGTGATCCGGACGAACACCGACCAGGGCCCGGCGCCGTCGACCCGGGCTGCCTCGTACAACTCGTTCGGAACCGCCTGCAACGCGGCCAGGAAGATGATCATCGTGCCGCCGACGCCCCACAGCATCACGATCACGACCGACGGCATCGACATCGCCGGGCTCTGCAGCCACAAACTCGTTGGCAACCCCAACCGGTCCAGGATCGTGTTCAGCAGGCCGACCTGTGGGTCGAGGATGAACTTCCACAACGTGATCGTCGCGATCGCCGGGAGTACGACGGGAAGGTACGCCAACGTCCGTACGACGCGGACGCCGGCGAACCGCTGGTTGCAGAACATCGCCAGCGCGAGTCCGAGGACCAGCGACAGCGGGACATAGAGGACCACCAGGTACCCCGTTGCCCGCAGCGACGGCCAGAACGCCGGGTCGACCGTGAACAGCCGGCGAAAGTTGCCCAGGCCAATGAACACCGGATCGGTCAGGCCGTTGTAGCGGGTCAGCGCCAGGTAGAACGAACGGATCAGCGGATACGCCACGAACACCAGGAACCCGATGATCGCCGGCGCGATGAACAGGTACGCCGCCTTCACGTCGGAACCCGCGTTCCGGCTCATCCCGCCCCGGCTCCGGCCACGTATTCCAGTCAGAGAACGAGTCATCCGGCCTCCTGGACGGTAACGTTTCCAAAGCTTACTGTTGGGTGACGATGCCGTGTCGGGAAAAGGAAGTCAAGCACGTGGCCGAAACGTTTCCACCCCCAGCGACCGCCCGCCCGACCATGATCGACGTGGCCCGCCGGGCCGGTGTCGGGTTGGGCACCGTGTCCCGGGTGGTCAACGGTGGTCACGGGGTCCGCGACGAGACCGCGCAGCGGGTCAGGACCGCGATCGACGAGCTCGGTTTCCAGCGCAACGAAGTGGCGCGTGCACTCCGGCCGGGGAAGAAGTCGTCGAGTCTGGCGCTCGTCCTCGGTGACCTGACCAACCCGTTCTACGCGAGCATCGCGAAGGCGTCACTCGAGGTGGCCGGGCAGTCCGGATTCGCAGTCGTCCTCGGCAGTGTGGACGAGGACCCGGAGGGTGAGAAGCGCGCGATTCAGGAGCTCGTCAGCCGGCAGGTCGCCGGGTTGATGATCGTGCCCGACCAAGGTGACCACTCGTTCCTCGCGGGTGCCGGCGTACCGGTGGTGTTCGTGGACCGGCCGGCCACCGGGATCGATGCCGACATCGTGATGGTCGACAACGAGGGTGGTGGCCGGCTCGCCACCGAACACCTGCTGGAGCAGGGGCATCGGCGGATCGCGATCCTGCTCGCGCCGTCGTACTACACGACCGGGCGACGGCTGCGCGGCTACCGGCGCGCGCACCGGGCTGCCGACGTCGACGTCGATGAGTCACTCGTCGTTCAGCTGCCTGAGGGCAACGCGGAGGCGGCGGAGAAGGCGACCCGGGAAGTGATGCTCCGGCCGGATCCGCCGACCGCGATCTTTGCCTCGACCAACTTCCTCACCGAGGGTGTACTGCGCGCCTTGCGCGAGCTCGATCGCGAGCCCGCCGTTGTCGGCTTCGACGACTTCCGGCTCGCCGACATGCTGCCGACGCCGGTCACGGTCGTTGCCTCCGACATCGCCGAGCTCGGCCGCAGCGCGGCGCGGCTGCTGCTGGACCGCGCCTCTGGTGCCGACACCCGTCCGCCGCAGCGGATCGTGTTGCCTTGTGCCCTGATCCAGCGTGGCTCGGGAGAGCGCACGCGGGATTCTGCCGCCAAGAGAAAGAGTCGGTGAGCTGACCCCGCGCTGACTAAGGTCGGTGCATGTACTACGAGTCCTTCGGTGCCGGCCGTCCGATCATCTTCCTGCCCGGCTGGGGTGGCGCCAACGGCGAAGGCCGCGACGTACACGAGCCGGTGTTCGAGAATCGTCCCGGCTGGCAGCGGATCTACATCGACCCACCGGGCACCGGCCAGACGCCGGCCGATCCGTCGATCACCGATCAGGACGGGATGCTGGCCGCGATCCTCGGACTGATCGACGAACTGGTCGGCGACGAACGCTTCGCGCTGGCGGGTACGTCGGCCGGCGGTCTGCACGCCCGTGGCATCGTCAAGCGCGATCCGGCCCGCGTCCTCGGCCTGATGCTGCGAGTCCCCGGCATCGTCGTCGACCGGACCAAGCGCACCCTGCCGTCCGGTGAGCACTTCGTCGAAACACCTGCCTGGCAGGAGAAGCAGCGCCGGTACTACGACCCCGCCGAAGCTCAGGCAGACCTCGAGTTCCTCGGGCGGATCCAGGGCTCCGTCGCCACCTATTCGTTGCGCGAGGACCCGTCCACCCGCTTCGATGGTCCGACGCTGATCGTGACCGGCCGCGAAGACACGATGACCGGGTACGCCGATGCCTGGTCCGTGCTCGACGACTACCCGCGCGCGACGTACGTCGTACTCGATCGGGAAGGGCACGATCTACCAGTGGAATCCGGCCTGGTCTACCGTGCCCTCGTCGCCGACTGGCTCGACCGGATGGCCTAGTGTCCCGTAAGCGATGTAGCTTGGCGCTATCGGCGCCCAGGCACGCACCTCGCGGCACTTGCCCAGCGCCCACGATGCTCCGCATCGAGGCCACTGACCAAGCACCCCGATGCACGCACCTGGACACCGCTATCGTTCAAGCTACATCGCTTACGGGACACTAGAAGTTCGGGTAGGCCCAGCCGAGGTAGCTGGAGAAGTACGGGAGCTTCGCCAGGCCGATCTTGCCGTTGACGCTGGTGGCCCAGAAGTAGCCGTCACCACGGGCCACGCCGACGTGTCCGTACGGTGCGGCGAGGTCCCAGAAGACCAGGGCACCCTTGGGTGGGTTCAGGTCGCCGCGGTGTGCGACGCCACGGGCAATGGCGTCGTTCCAGTCCGCTTTGGCTGAGGCCCAGATCGCGGTCTTGCCGTACGAGTTCTCGGCGGCCATCTCGCAGTACCCCTGGAAGGCTGTCGATCCGTTGCGGGCGGCGTACCAGGCGATGGCCTTGTCGGCGCGTGGATTGCTGGTGCACAACGGCGCGACCAGGCCGGAGCTGCCGGTGTTGACGTAGGAGTCGGAGATGTAGCCCTTGCCGGGAACGTGGTCCCAGACCAGGCTGCGGCCGAACTTGCCGGTGACCGGCTCACCGTAGATCTGGCAGTCGATCTCGACCGGTCCGTTCGGTTGAGTGCCGACCGAGCCGAAGCTGGTCGCGTTGCCGGACCGGATGGTGACTCCGGCCCCGCTGTCGGTGACCACTGTGCCGGTGGCGGCACTGGCGGTCAGGGTGCCGGTGCCGAAGGCGGCGGCGGTGGCCAGAACTGTGGTGAGGGTGATGCGCAGGAGGGCGGTACGCATGATGTTGGTCCTTTTCGCTGGGCGACTGGCGAAGTGACACTTATTTACAGAGAAGCAGCGTCGCCCGTCGTTGTCGCAGTGGACAACGACCCCCTCATCTGCGCAGGTGGGCCCGCTCGGCGATCTCCTCGGCGTCCAGGTACGTCATCATCGGCACATCGGGCGCGCAGAGCATGAACACGACGAACTTGCTGTCGATATCGGTGCGCAGGTTCGCGGCCTGGTAGTGCACGACGTCCCCGCCCGGCTCCCAGAAGGCCTCACCGGCCTTGATCGGGTACGGCGCCTCGCCCTCGAGCTCGAACAGGATCTCGCCCTCGAGCACGTACCCGAACACCGGCCCGGAGTGCCGGTGCGGGCCGGATCCCGGATCGCCCGGCGGGACGGTGACGGTGGCGACCATCGCGTGCGATCCGGGGGCGATCACAGGGGTCTGGGTGAGCAAGCTGTCGAAGGTGTTGGTCTTCGCCGGTCCGATGATTCCCATACTTCGACCCTAGGTTGCCGAGCGCCCCGGCCCTTGGGCCAGTTCGGGGCGGATTTCCTGGACCAGTTGAGATTCGGAGGGTTACGGTGTTGTCGCGGTACGCGACGATCGGAGTGCGGTGTGAGGCCTGCGCAGCTTCGTGTGGTGATCGGGTCGCGGATGCGTGAGCTCCGGGAAGCGGCCGGCGTACCGCTGAGCCGCGCGGCCGCGGAGTCCGGCTGGGACAAAGGTCATCTGTCCCGGGTCGAGCGCGGCCACACCAAACCCAGCCGCGAGCTGATCGAGTGGTACGACGCTTGCTTCGGCGCGGGTCAGGCCCTCGTCAACCAGTTGACGGAGCTGGATGCCGCCGTACGGGCCGGGCGGGACATGTCGCAGCGGGACATCCGGCGGCACGTGCAGCCCGTACTACTCGGGGGATCCGTGCCGATCGACCATCATCCGGAGGATCGCGCCGAGCTGGTGGGGGAGACGCTGCCGGACGGCACGCGGGTGTGCCGGGACCAGTCCTTCGAGAAGATCTGGGAGATCCGGAACAGCGGCGAACGGTCGTGGCACGATCGCTGGCTCACGCGGCAGGGGAGTGCCGGTGCGCCCGGCTGGCTGCGATCTCCCGCGCGCGAACGCGTGCCGGATGCCGAGCCGGGTGAGGTCGTGACGGTCTCGATGAGGTTGCAGGCACCATCGCAGGTCGGTGCGTCGACGGCGTACTTCAAGATCACCGACGAGGCGGGGCGCCTGTACTACCCCGGCCTCGAGTCACCGCCGATGTACTGCACGATCTTCACGGTCTACGAACTCTAGGGATTACCTCCTTGGCCCGGCCGGTGCGGGCCCTTAGGTTGCTGTCCATTCCTGCACCCCGCCCGGACAGACAGGAGATGCAGCGTGATCAGATTCCGCAAGATCGCACTGGCTCTCGCGGTGGCACTGGTCGTGCCGCCGCTGGCCACGACGACGGCAACGGCGGCGAAGCCGTCCACGGGCCCGGTGGATCCACCGGTCCCGTCCATCCCGCAGAAGTACCTCGACCAGCAGATCAACTGGTCGGTGTGCCCGTTCGACGCCCAGGTCAAGCAGCTCTACCCGCAGGCGCCGACCACGAACTGTGCCAAGGTGACCGTCCCGATGGACTGGGCGCACCCGGACGCGCACCCCGACGTCCAGGTCGCGATCGCCTACAGCCGGGCGACCGGTACGTCGAAGGGCCTGATGACGACGAACCCGGGGGGACCCGGTGGCGCCGGCCTGACCCTGTCGGTCTCGCTCGCGATCGACAAGACCCGGCTGTTCAGTGACTTCGACCTGCTCGGGTTCGACCCGCGCGGCTTCGGCCAGAGCACGCCACTGCAGTGCCTGACCACGACCGACAAGCTGAACGCGCTGCCGACCACGCCGGACTACAAGGAGCGCACCCGGCTGACCCATCAGGTCGAGGTGGCCGAGGCGAAGCTGACCGCCGAGGCCTGCTCGGCGACCGAGTTCGGCCAGTTCGTCAGCAGCCAGCAGACGGTCTACGACATGGAGTTCCTCCGGGTTCTGCTGAAGTCGCGGCAGCTGAACCTGATCGGCTACAGCTACGGCACCTGGCTCGGCGGCTGGTACGCCGACACCTATCCGTCGAAGGTCGGCCGGTTCGTGATCGACTCGAACATGGACTGGACCCACACCCAGTGGGACAACATGAACTTCGACCCGTTCTCCGGTCAGCGCCGGCGCAACACCCAGCTGTTCCCGTGGATCGCCAGGCATGCCGACCAGATCCAGGGCCTCGGATCGACGTACAAGCAGGTGAGTGCGAAGTACGACAAGGTCCGTGCGGACCTGGTCACGCTGGTCAAGGCCGGCACCAGCACCGTCCGCGGTGACTCCTTGGACAACACGATCTACAGCACCATCTACGGCAACGTCCGGTTCGTCCGGGCCACCCTCGACATCCTGGTGCACGACGAGTACGCCAAGGACCCGTCGGCCTCCGGCGCGGTCGAGCTCCGGCACGTAGACCGCGCCTGGGCCAGGATCTCCCCCGAACTGCAGGCGTACGACACCCTGGCCGCGATCCGGACCCGGTACGGCGTCACCGCGGCGGCCCCGGCCACCGTGGCGGCGCTGCGGGTCGACTCGACCCGGTCGATCCTGGCCGACGCCCGCGCGACGGCGGCCCGGTCCACCGGCGACGCCACCGTCGACCTCGGTCCGATCGGTACGACGGTGCGCTGCAACGACACCGCGTTCAGCCACGACCCGCAGTACTACCTGCGGGAGGCGGACAAGATGGCTCGCAAGTACACGTTCTTCGGATATATGAACGGCGTACCGATGTGTGCCTTCTGGAAGTACGCGCCGCAGGACCGGAAGCTGGACCTGAAGGGATCGCCGCGGTTCCTGATGATCCAGGGCGAGCTCGACCCGGCGACGGCGTACGAGGGTGCGCTGCGCACGCACAACGACACCGCGCGGGTGACCCGGTTCGTCGCCATCGACGACGAGGGCCAGCACGGTCAGTACGTCGGCTCGGCGTCGGCGTGTGCGGAGGAGATCGGTGATCGGTACGTGTTCACCGGTGAGCTCCCGGGCAAGGACCAGGTCTGCGGTACGTCGCCGTTGCCGGCCGAACTCTCGGTCTATCCGGTGGACGGTCCGGTCGACGGGAACGCCGTCCACCTGCCGCGGTCGAACTCCGCGCCGGGCAAGGTGAATCCGTTGCTGCAGCGAGCGCTCGACACGGTTGCCGCCGGCTCGCTTCGGTAGTGACTGTGGGCCTGGCGGATCCGTCCGCCGGGCCCACTCAGCCTTCGGGCATCCCGTACTGGGCGTCGATCTCCGCGTCGATCTCGGCCTTGCGCTTGATCCAGCGTTCGCTGAGGCCCTTGACCTCTTCGCCGATGAAGTCGATGAACTCGAGGGACACGCGGATCCGGCGGTGCGCGGGGGTGCCGTCGCCGGACGCGTCGAGGACCTTGCGCAGCGACTCCGACCAGCGGCCGAGGGACGCGTCCTCGGTCATCATCGTCTGGTACCAGGAGTCGTCCTGGACGACATAGACGTCGCGGCGGGTCCCGGGCTCGCGCTCGCGGGTGGCCAGGCGGAGGTTCAGCAGGTAGTTGACCGCGCCGGAGACCGCCGCCGGGCTCGCCTGCAGCTGGTCGGACAGTTCGGCCGACGTCATCCGCCCGTTCTCGCTGGACAGGATCGCGGCGAACACGCGACCCGCCATCCGCGGCCAGCCGGTGTCGGCCAGCAGATTCCCGAACTGTTCGGTGTACCGCCTGACCGCGTCGTCGTCTCGATGTGCACTCACCGCCCCATCATCCCCTCTAGGTCGCCGGTTTACCTGACGCGTGAGAAATGTGTTAGCAAGATTCACAATCTTCTGAATGAAGTGTACGTTATGAATCATGACATCAGCCATCGTGGTCTCTGGACTACACAAGTCGTACGGAAGTACGCACGCCCTCGACGGTCTCGACCTGGAGGTCGCGACCGGTGAGGTACACGGCTTCCTCGGGCCGAACGGTGCCGGGAAGTCCACGACCATTCGGGTGCTGCTGGGCCTGCTGCGCGGTGACGCCGGCGATGTCTCGCTGCTCGGTGGTGACCCGTGGGGCGATGCCGCGAAGCTGCACCGCCGGCTCGCCTACGTTCCCGGCGACGTGAACCTGTGGCCGAACCTGACCGGCGGCGAGGTGATCGACCTGATCGGCCGGCTCCGCGGCGGTCTGGACGAGAAGAAGCGGGACGACCTGCTCCGCCGGTTCGACCTCGACCCGACCAAGAAGGGCCGCACGTACTCGAAGGGCAACCGGCAGAAGGTCGCCCTGGTCGCGGCGCTGGCCTCGGACGTCGAGCTGTTGATCCTGGACGAGCCGACGTCAGGCCTGGACCCGCTGATGGAGGAGGTGTTCCGGCAGTGCATCGAGGAGGAGCGCCAGCGCGACCGCACTGTGCTCCTGTCGAGCCACATCCTCTCCGAGGTCGAGGCGCTGTGTGACCGGATCAGCATCATCCGCCGCGGCAAGGTGGTCGAGACCGGCACACTGTCCGACCTGCGCCACCTCACGCGTACGTCGATCCAGGCCGAACTCGCCGCCTCCCCGAACGGGCTGGCCCAGCTGCCCGGCGTACATCAGCTCGATGTCGAGGGCACCCGGGTGCGGTGCGAGGTGGACACCGCGCAGCTCGATGCGGTGATGCGGCAACTGTCCGCGAGTGGGATCAAGAGCCTGGTCGCGCAGCCGCCGACGCTGGAGGAGCTGTTCCTGCGGCACTACGAGGACGATGCTGCCGCCGACGAGCCTGTGGCGGCCGGACGATGAACGACTTCGTCGGTACCGGGACCATGGTGCGGCTCGCGCTGCGCCGGGACCGCATTGTCATCCCGGTGTGGATCCTGGTGTTCGTGATGTCGGCGGCCGGGTCGGCGAAGGCGTCGATCGACCTGTACACCGACCCCAAGGCGCTGGCCGAGGCCGCCCGGACGTCGAACGCGTCGCCGGCGCTCGTATCGCTGTACGGCCGGATCTTCGACGAGACCTCGCTCGGAGAGGTCTCGCTGTTCAAGTTCACCGCGTTCGGCGCGTTGCTGGTCGGCCTGCTGGCCGCGTTCCTCGTGGTCCGGCACACCCGGACCGAGGAGGAGAGCGGTCGCCTCGAGCTGCTCAGCGCCGGAGTGCTCGGCCGGTACGCCGCTGTGACCGCTGCACTGATCGTTTCGTCGGGGACTGTCATCCTGCTCGGCCTGTTGACCGCGCTGGCGCTGATCGGGTCCGACCTACCGGCTTCGGGGTCGTTCGCGTTCGGACTGATGTGGGCCGCGGCCGGTCTGTCGTTCGCAGGCGTGGGTGCGGTGGCCGCACAGGTCACCGAGAGCGCCCGGGCCGCGAACGGGATCAGTGCGGTGGTTCTGGGCGTGGCGTACGTACTGCGGGCGATCGGCGACTCGTCGTCGAACGGCAGCTCGGAGTGGGTGTCGTGGCTGTCGCCGATCGGGTGGTCGCAACAAGTCCGTGCGTACGCCGGTGATCGGTTTGCCGTGCTCCTGATTCCGCTGGTGTTCCTGGCGGTGCTGGTTGTGGCTGCGATCGCGCTGATCCGGCGACGTGATGTCGGTGCGGGTCTGGTGCGGCCGCGTCCGGGGCCTGCCCGGGCCTCGGCTACGCTGCGGTCGCCGTTGGCCCTGGCGTGGCGGTTGCACCGCGGGTCCTTGTACGGCTGGGGTTTCGCGTTCCTCTTGCTGGGACTGCTGGTCGGAAACATCGCCAGCAACGTGGACGGGTTCGTCAGCAGTGACAGCGCTCGCGAGATGGTGCAGAAGCTGGGTGGCGTCGAGGGAATCACCGATGCGTTCCTCGCGACCGAGATGGGCATCATCGGGCTACTCGCGTCGGCGTTCGGCATCCAGGCGGCACTGCGGCTTCGCTCCGAGGAGACTGCGCTCAGGGCCGAGCCGCTGCTCGCCACGGACGTCACCCGGGCTCGGTGGCTTGCCAGCCACGTGCTCGTGGCGCTGCTCGGCACCGGTGCGTTGATTCTGGTCGCCGGCCTGGGCTCCGGGATCTCGAGTGGCGCGTCGCTGGGCAACATGGGCCATCAGGTACCGCGGATGCTGGCGGCGGCCGCCGTACAGCTGCCGGCGATCTGGATCGTGACCGGCCTTGTCGTCATCCTGTTCGGGCTCGCGCCCAAGCTGGTGACCGGTGGCTGGGTCCTGTACGGCGCGTTCTTGCTGGTCGGGCAGTTCGGTGCGGTGTTCAACCTGCCGCAGTCGGTCATCGACCTCAGCCCGTACGGCCACACTCCGCGTCTGCCGGGTGGCGACTTCTCGCTGCTGCCAGTCGTCTGGCTGACCGCGATCGCTGCCGCTTTGACCCTGGCTGGGTTCGCCGGCTTCCGGCGTCGGGACATCGGTTAGTGCTTCCTCTGACAGCGCTGGTCTGAGGGGTCCAGCGCCCGCGGCCCGCCCGGCACCTCACCGGGCGGGCCGTCTTGTCTACGATCGCTAGGTGTTGAGTGAGCGTCTTGCGGAGTTCTGGACCGAGCGGCATCTGTGTGTGTTGAGCACCGTCCGAGCAGACGGGACAGTGCACGCGACGCCGGTGGGCGCGACGCTGGACGTCGAGGCGGGTCTTGCGCGGGTGATCTGCTCGGGTGACTCGTACAAGGCCCGGACGATCCGCGCGGCCGGTGCTGCGGGTGCCGCGGTCGCGGTGACGCAGGTGGACGGGCGTCGCTGGAGCACCCTGGAGGGCCGTGCCATCGTCAGCGACGACCCTGCCCGCGTGGAGGACGCCGTACGTCGCTATGCCAAGCGCTACCGGGAACCCCGCGTCAACCCCCGGCGGGTAGTCCTCGAAATCACCATCACCAAGGTCCTCGGCAATGGCGGCTGAACTCACGGTCGTGGGAATAGGCGCCGACGGCTGGGAAGGCCTCTCGCCCTCCGCGCGGAGTGTGATCGAGTCAGCTGAAGTCCTCATGGGCAGCCCCAGACAACTGGCCCTCGTCCCGGCTTCGTCCGTCGTGCGGGTTGCGTGGCCATCGCCTCTGTCCGAAGCGCTCCCCGCATTGCTCTCGGAGTACTCCGGCCGCCGGATCTGCGTACTGGCCAGCGGCGACCCCACCTTCCACGGCATCGGCACCACACTGACCCGGCTGCTCGGCGGGGACGCCGTACGGGTAATCCCGCATCCATCAAGCGTGTCCCTGGCCTGCGCACGACTCGGCTGGTCCCAAGACCAGGTCCAGGTCGTCAGCCTGGTCGGCCACCCCGTAGAGAGGGTTCACCCCCACCTCCAGCCAGGCCGACGCCTCCTGATCCTCAGTTGGGGCGCACACACCCCCGCCGAGGTAGCCGCCCTTCTCACCGACCGCGGCTACGGCTCCAGCGACCTAACCGTCCTAGAACTGCTCGGCGGCCCATCCGAGCGCGTACGAACCACCCAAGCCTCCGACTGGTCCCACGACGTAGAAGCCCTGAACGTCATCGCCGTCCACTGCCGGCCCGACCCGGACACACCCCTGCTCCCCACCACCCCCGGTCTCCCCGACGACACCTACGAAAGCGACGGCCAGCTCACCAAACGCGAGGTACGCGCGGTCACCATGTCCCGCCTCGCCCCCATCCCCGGCCAACTGCTCTGGGACATCGGCGGCGGCGCAGGCAGCATCGCGATCGAGTGGTCCCGTCATCACCCAACCTGCCGAGCCATCGCCATCGAACGCGACCCAGACCGCGCCAAACGCCTGGAACGCAACGCGTCCGCCCTAGGTGTTCCGGTCGACCTGGTCCAGGGCGCGGCCCCCGAGGCGTTGGCCGGCCTGCAAGCACCCGACGCCATCTTCATCGGCGGGGGAGCGACCGCCCCCGGCATGTTCGACGCCTGCTGGAACGCTCTCCGCCCCGGCGGCCGCCTGGTCGCCAACGGTGTGACGCTGGAGACGGAGTCCCTCATCGTCCAGTGGTACGCCGCCCACGGTGGCGACCTGATCCGCCTCGACGTCCAGCGCGCATCCAAGATCGGCACGATGACCGGCTGGCGTCCCGCGATGCCCGTGACCATCTGGAGCCTGACCAAATGACCGTGCACTTCATCGGCGCAGGTCCGGGCGCGGCCGATCTCATCACCGTCCGCGGCCGCGACCTGATCGCCGCCTCCCCGGTCTGCCTGTACGCCGGCGCCCTCGTACCGGTCGAACTCCTCGACCACTGCCCACCCGGCGCCCACAAGGTCGACACCGCCGACCTCAACCTCGACGAGATCATCGCCGAACTCGCCGCCGCCCACACCGCTGGCCAGGACGTCGCCCGCCTGCACTCCGGCGACCCCTCCGTCTTCAGCGCCATGGCCGAGCAGATGCGCCGCCTCGATGTACTCGACATCCCGTACGACGTAACTCCCGGCGTACCCGCCTACGCCGCAGCCGCCGCCACCCTCGGCCGCGAATTGACCGTGCCGGAAGTGGGTCAAACCGTCATCCTCACCCGCATCAGCGGCCGTGCCAGCGCGATGCCGGCCGGCGAGGACCTGGCCACCCTCGGTGCGAGCCGGGCGACGCTCGTACTCCACCTCGCGGTCCAGCAGATCGATCGGGTAGTCGAGGAGCTCACCCCGAACTACGGTGCCGACTGTCCGGTCGCTGTCGTCGCTCGGGCATCCCGGGAGGACGAGCTGATCCTGCGCGGGACGCTTGCGGACATCGCGGACCAGGTGCGGGCCGCGGACATCCGCCGTACTGCGGTCATCATCATCGGGAAGGTGCTCACGGCAACGACCTTCCGCGACAGCCACCTGTATTCGGTTCTGCGATCGCGGTGAAGGTTCTACTGCTGGGCGGTACAGGGGAGGCCCGCGCGCTCGCACAGCTTCTGGTGTCGGCTGGTGTCGAGGTTGTGTCGTCTCTTGCCGGCCGTACTGCCGACGCGCGATTGCCCGTTGGTGGGGTCCGCACCGGTGGCTTCGGTGGTGTCGACGGGCTGTCGGCCTGGCTACTTGCTCATCCTGTTGACGCGGTTGTCGACGCGACGCATCCCTTCGCGGCCACCATGACCGCGCACGCGGTAGCGGCTGCTGGGGAAGTCGGCGTACCGCTCCTCATCCTCCGCCGCCCCGGCTGGACCGCCGCACCCGACGACACCTGGCACTGGGTAGACACCCCATCGGCCGCAGCCGAACTCCTACCCACGCTAGGTTCCCGCCCTTTCCTGACCATCGGCCGCCAGGGCCTCCCCGCCTTCGCCCCCCTCGGCCTGCAAGGTCCCTCCGCCGTCGCTCCTCTCGGCCTTGTGAACCTGCCCAGCATCCTCGCCCGCTGTGTCGACGCGCCGGAGCCACTGCCTACCTGGTGCACCCTGCTGCTCGCCCGCGGACCGTTCGACCTGACCGCCGAGCTCGACCTCATGCGCCTCCACCAAATCGACGTCCTGGTCACCAAGGACAGCGGCGGCCCAGCAACTTCCGCCAAGCTCACAGCCGCCCGTGAACTGCACATCCCGGTCATCGTGATCCGTCGCCCACCCCTCCCCGCCGGGGTGGAAGTAGTCACCTCAGCCGACGAAGCGCTGGCCTGGACTCTCAAGAGGTAATGCGCGTCAGCCACTCATCGAGCACATGCCGCTCGCCGTCAGTCAGCACGGTGACGTCAGGCAACTGAGCCCGCAGAGCATTGGCAGCCGGCCCAGGTCCGACGTTCCGAGTGGTGACCCGATCAGTGCTGATCGCCGCAACCAGCGCCTCGAACATCGCATCCGACAACCGCGGATCCCGTTGCTCGGCAGGAACGGCAAGCAGCGCGAGTACGGCGCCACACCCGGCCGCATGCACCATCTCCACCGCCAGATCCTCAGCCATCCGCAACCGCCCCACCGCCGCGATGTTCCGGATCCGCGTCCGCAGAATCGCGAACCCCGCCTCGGCTGCAGCGGACCGCCGTCCCGGCTGCGGCTCGGCGTACATCAGCATGAACAGCGCCGGATTGGCCAACCCAAACCCGAGATGCAACTCCCACCCCGCACGCAGATCCGCGATCGGATCCGCACTCGGCTCCGGCGCTGGCTTGTCGGCCAGGTACGCCGCGAACCCGTACTCGCTCACCGCCGCAAGCAGCCCGTCCTTGTCTCCAAACAGCCGGTAAATCGTCGGCCCCTGCGTCCCCGCAGCCGCCGCCACCGCCCGCGTGGACACCGCATCGCGACCGCCGCTCGCAAGCAGCCCCGCCGCAACCTCGACGATATGAGCCCGCACCCGCTCCCGATCGGCCCCCCGCTCTCCATCCTCCACGCCCCCAACCGTAACGGCTTGCCCTTTTTGTTAACAGTGCTAACGTAAAAACGTAATCATCGATAACAAGCGGCAGGAGAGCCCTCACACATGATCATCGTTACTGGAGCGACTGGGCGGCTCGGCCGGGCGATCGTGGAGCGTCTCGCGGACAGCGTGCCGGCTGACCAGCTCGGCGTCAGTGTGCGGGCGCCGGAGCAGGCCGAGGACCTCCGCGCCCGCGGCATTCGCGTACGCCGCGGAGACTTCGACGACCCCGAATCCCTCACGACCGCGTTCGAAGGCGCGACCCAGGTGCTCGTCGTATCCGGCCCCGCCGACCCGGCCCCACACCGCGTAGCCATCGACGCAGCCAAGGCGGCAGGCGCCGAGCGCATCCTCTACACCAGCCACCAGGCGGCCAACCCAGACTCGTTGTTCGCCGCGACCCGGTCCCACGCAGCGACCGAACAGGACCTCGAGGATTCCGGCATCGCGTACACCGCCCTCCGCAACGGCTTCTACGCCAGCACCACCGTCTGGATGCTCCGCTCCGCTCTCGAGTCCGGCGAACTGGTCCTCCCCGAAGACGGTCCTGTCTCCTGGACCGCCCACACCGACCTGGTCGACGCGGCCGTACTAGCGCTCACCGACCCCACCCGCCTATCCGGCATCACCCCCGCCCTGACCGGCCCGGAAGCCCTCGACTACGCCGACGCGGCCGCGATCGCCTCGGACCTGATCGGCCGCAAGATCACCCGCATCACCGTCCCCGACGAGGTCTGGAAACAAGCAGCCCTCGACCGCGGCATGCCGCCGTACGCCGTAGACCTCACCCTCGAGATCTTCGCCGCCAGCCGCCACGGCGAATTCACCCCAGTCGACCCCGCCCTCCAACACCTCCTAGCCCGCACCCCCACCCCCCTCCAAGCCGTCCTGGCCGCGGAACTACCCACCTCCACACACCGCCCCGAGCCCACCCCCTAAACCCACCTCCGCCACGACACACCGCCTCCGAGCCCACCCCTAACCTCCACCTCCACGCACGAGCCACCCCCTAACCCCACCTCCACGCACGAGCCCACCCCCTAACCCCACTCGACGCACGACACACCGCCCCCGAGCCCACCCCTAACCCCACCTTCACCACGGTGTGCGGGTCGATGGGCTTACCACCTGGTCGGGAGGCGAACTGGCGTCGGTAGATTGATGCCTATGGGGATTCAGATTGCGCCGAGCATCTTGGCTGCTGACTTTTCTCGGCTGGCGGATGAGGCGGCGGCTGTGTCGAACGCCGACTGGCTGCATGTCGACGTGATGGACAACCACTTCGTCCCGAACCTCAGCCTCGGCATGCCCGTGGTCGAGTCACTGGCGAAGGCAACCGACATCCCGCTCGACTGTCACCTGATGATCGAGGACCCGGACCGCTGGGCGCCCGGGTACGTCGAGGCCGGCGCCTCCAGCGTCACCTTCCACGTCGAGGCCTGCAGGGCACCGATCCGCACGGCCCGCGAGATCCGCGCCAAGAGCGCCCGCGCCGGGATGGCCCTCCGGCCCGCCACCCCGATCGAGCCGTACGAGGACATGCTGGCCGAGCTCGACATGATCCTGATCATGACCGTCGAGCCCGGCTTCGGCGGCCAGAAGTTCCTGGACGTCTGCGTACCGAAGATCCGCCGTACCCGCGAACTCGTGAAGAAGCACGGCCTCGACCTGTGGATCGAGATCGACGGCGGCGTCTCGCTGGACACGATCGAGCAGTGCGCCGAAGCGGGCGCCGACGTGTTCGTGGCCGGCTCGGCCGTCTACGCCGCCGACAACCCGAACGCGATGGTCGAGCAGCTACGCGGTCTCGCCGACCAGGCCACCCGCAGCTAACGACGGCTCGGCCTCAGCCGGGATCCGCAGCAACAGCACCAGCGAGGTCCCCGCGAGTACGGCGGCCAACAGCCAGACGTACCGCACGCCGAAGCTCTCGATCACCGTGCCCGACACCGCCGCCCCGATCGCGGCACCACCCATTGCCGCAGCGCCCATCCACCCGAACACCTCGGTCCGGACCGTATCCGGAGTCAACGCGCCCAGCCGTTCGTACAGCGCCCCGATCGCCGGAGCCAACGTCAGCCCCGACACCGCGAGCGCTATCCCGAGCGACACCGCCGACCAGGTCGCGAAGACACACAGCAGCATCCCCGCCGTGACCAGAGCCGCCCGGCGCCACAAGTACGACGTACGCCGGCCGGGCAACGCGCCCGCGACCGCACCGCCGACCAGACTTCCGAAAGCCCAGACGGCCTCGAAGATGCCCGCGATCAGCCGCTGACCGTGCTCGTCCGCGAACGCGACGATGCCGAGCGAGATCCCGTTGAACGCCATGATCCACAGGCCGAACGACAGGATCAGCGGCAACCGATGCCGGTGCCAGAGCAATTGACGCGTGCTCAGCGGCACCTCGCTGTGATGATCGCGGGCGAGCGGTTTGGGTTGTCGGAGCGCGTACCACCAGATGAAGACGGCCGACGCCGATCCCGCGAGCAGTACGCCGAGCCGCGGGCTCGCAACACTCACCGCCGTTGCCCCGAGCATCGGCCCGACCATGAACAGCAATTCCTGAGCCGTCGCATCCACCGCGTACGCCGTCCGCAACGCCGGACCCTGGACCACCCGAGGCCATGCAGCCCGCAGCGTCTGCATCACCGGTGGCACGAGCGCCCCACAGACCAGCGTGAACAGCGGCATCGCCCGATACAGACCAGCCGGCAACAGCGCCAGGCTGACACACACCACGCTCCAGGCGATCCCGGTGATCAGCAGCACGCCACGGGGACCGCGACGGTCGGCCGTCCGGGACCACAGCGGCCCGGCGATCGCCGTACCGATCGAATAGGCACCCGCGACCACGCCGGCCCAGCGGAATGATCCGCTGAGGTCTTTGGCGAGGAACGCGAGCGGCACCATCGTGGTGAGCATCGGCAACCGCGCCAGCAGCGAAGACGCCAGCAGCGCCATCACGCCGTGTGTTCGCCACAACTCGCGGTAGCCAGACAACTCCATGCCCGCATTCTCACTCCACCCACCGACACTTTTCCGCGCTCGGTCCGCCGCGCCGGTTCGGCCCCTACGATGAGTCCGTGACCGAGCACAAACCGGTAGAGACCTGGCTGACCGACATGGACGGCGTGCTCGTGCACGAAGAGCGCGCCATCCCCGGAGCCAGTGAGTTCATCGCAGCCCTGCAGGAGTCCGGCAAGAAGTTCCTGGTCCTCACGAACAACTCGATCTTCACCCCGCGTGACCTGCGGGCGCGGCTGCTTGCCGCGGGCATCGACATCCCGGAGCAGGCGATCTGGACGAGCGCCCTCGCCACGGCGCAGTTCCTCGACGACCAGCGTGCGGGCGGTACGGCGTACGTGATCGGGGAGGCCGGTCTGACCACGGCGCTGCACGAGATCGGGTACGTGCTGACCGAGCGAGCGCCCGACTACGTCGTCCTTGGGGAGACCCGCACGTACTCGTTCGAGGCGATCACGAAGGCGATCCGGCTGATCGCCGGCGGCGCGCGGTTCCTCGCGACCAACCCGGATCCGACCGGACCGTCCACAGAGGGTCCGCTGCCCGCGACCGGCTCGGTCGCCGCGCTGATCACCCGCGCCACCGGAGTCGAGCCGTACTTCGTCGGCAAGCCGAACCCGCTGATGATGCGCAGCGCGCTCAACCGGATCGAAGGGCACTCGGAGACCACGGTCATGATCGGCGACCGGATGGACACCGACATCATCAGCGGTCTCGAAGCGGGACTCCGGAGCATTCTCGTTCTGTCCGGCTCCACCGGGGAGCACGAGGTGGACCGCTTCCCCTACCGCCCGACCCGCATCGTCGAGTCGATCGCTGACGTCGTACCGCTCGTTGCTGCCTTCTCCTAGCAGGTGAGGGTGCGGAACCCGTAGCCCTGGGCCTTGAGCGACTTCAGGATCGTCGGCAGTGCAGCGACGGTCTGACTGCGGTTGCCGCCGCCGTCATGCATCAGGATCACCGATCCGCTGTGGACGCTCGTCAGCACGCGCTTGACGATCGCCGTCGTACCCGGCTTGGTCCAGTCGCGCGAGTCGATGGTCCACACCACCAGGTCCTTGCCGAGCGCCTTCGCCCGTTGCCGGACGGTCGCATTCACACCGCCGTACGGCGGACGCAGGCAGGCCGGCGTACTTCCGAGTTGCGCCCGGATCGCCTGATCCGTCGACGAGACCTCCTGCCGGAACGCGGTCGCGGACAGCTTGCGGAGATCCGCATGCGTCCAGGTGTGGTTCTCGACGCTGTGACCGGCCGCGTGGATGCGCTTGGTCAGTTCGGGATGCTTCACCACGTTCTTGCCGACCTCGAAGAACGTGGCCTTGGCGTCGTACTTCGCCAGGATGTCGAGGATCTTCGGCGTGTACGCCACGTCAGGTCCGTCGTCGAAGGTCAGGACGACGTACTTGGTCGGAAGCGGCGGCTTGGTGGGTGCGGCCGCCGCGGCCGCAGGCGGGCTCGGCGTCGGCCGGCTGGGGGTGCGGGCGGCTGCGACAACGACAGTACCGATCACCGCGCTGACCACCATCATCATGGCCAGTCCGATGATCCGATTGCCGGCACGCGTCAAGCGAACATCCATGCGTCCCCCAGGGCGGTGGGTGGCTCACTTCCTCACCCGTCCACCATCGGTTCGACACAGCCGAAAGCCAGCCCCCACGCCGCTGCCGTATCAACAACCACGCATACCGGACGCTATTGGCACCACAGGGGATAGAACAGGTAACCCCTCGCCTTGAGCGTCTTCAGGATCGTCGGGAGCGCGGCGACGGTCTGGCTGCGGTTCCCACCCCCGTCGTGCATGAGGATCACCGAGCCGGTGTGGACCTTCGACAGCACCCGGCGCACGATCACCGACGTACCAGGACGGCTCCAGTCCGCGGGGTCGACGGACCACAGTTGGATCTTCTTGCCGAGCATGGCAGCCCGCTTGGCGACCACCCGGTTCGTCGCACCGTACGGCGGCCGCAGGCAGCGCGGGGTGTAGCCGGTCTGGGCCCGGAGGTAACGGTCCGTGGTCCGGACCTGGTACTTGAACGTCGACCAGTTGGCCTTGGTGAGATTCGGGTGCGACCAACTGTGGTTCTGCACGCTGTGGCCGAGCTGATCGACCCGACGGGTGAGAGCCGGGTACCGCTTGACGTTCTGCCCGACCTCGAAGAACGTCGCCCGCACGTGGTAGGCCTGAAGAATCCTCAGGATCTGCGCCGTGTACTTCGCACTCGGCCCGTCATCGAAGGTGAGATAGACCCACTTGGCCGTGGACACCGCAGTTGTGGCGGCAGGAGCTGCGCCGACCTGCGGCGCCGCAGTGGCTGTGCTCCCGCGTCCCGGTGGTGCGGCACTCGCCGCCAGGCCGAGCGCCACACATACTCCGATCGCGAGGACGAACCGAAGATCTTTCACCACAACCATCCCCCAGCCAGGGTCGATCCGGCGTCGTCTCCATAGTGGCCCTCAGCAACCAATTGCGCCAGGGGTCCTTCTCTTAGAGCACTTGGGACAGAAACTGCCGCAGCCGCGGCGACTCTGCCGCAGTGAAGACCTGCTCCGGTACGCCGGACTCGACCACGACCCCGTGATCCATGAACGCGACCTGGTCGGCGACCTCGCGGGCGAACCCCATCTCATGGGTGACGACGACCATCGTCATCCCCGCCTGCGCGAGGTCGGCCATCAGTCCGAGCACTCCCTTGACCAGCTCCGGGTCGAGCGCCGACGTCGCCTCGTCGAACAGCATCACCTCAGGCTTCATCGCCAACGCCCGGGCGATCGCGACCCGTTGCTGCTGGCCACCGGACAACGTGCCCGGCCGCGCATCCGCCTTCTGGGCGAGCCCGACGAGCTCCAGTTGCGTGAGGGCCTGGACCCGTGCCTGCTCGGCATCGAGCTTCTTGATCTTGCGCAGGGGGAGTGTGATGTTCTCGACGACGGACTTGTGCGGGAACAGGTTGAAGTGCTGGAACACCATCCCGATCCGGCGTCGCAACTCATCCGGGTTGCCGTTCAGTACCGACGTACCGGCCAGCTTCACGTCGCCGGCATTGGGCTCGAGCAGGCGGTTGATGGCCCGCAGCAGCGTCGACTTCCCGGATCCCGACGGGCCGATGACACACGCCGTACGCCCGGCCGGTACGGCGAGATCCACGCCTCGCAGGACCTTGTTGCTGCCGAACGCGAGCTCGACGCCGGACACCTCGAGACTGGCCGCCTCAACGGTTTGCATGCGCCAGCTCCCCTTGTACGACGTCGTCCGCCTCGGTCGGCCGGCCTTCGCGGAGACGCTTGTCGAAGTAGTTGACCAGGTGGGTCAGCGGGACCGTGATCACCAGGTAGAAGATGCCCGCGAGCAGCAACGGGGACAGGTTGCCGTTGGTCGCGGCCGCGTCCTGCCCGATCCGGAACAGTTCACGCTGACTCGCGAGCAGGCCGAGGAAGTAGACCAGGCTCGACTCCTTCACCAGCGCGATGAATTGATTCACCAGCGCGGGCAGGACCCGTCGTACTCCTTGCGGAATGATGACCAACCGCATCCCGTCCGGGTAGCTGAACCCGAGTGCCCGGGCTGCTTCCAGCTGTCCCTTCTCCACGCTCTGGATGCCGGAGCGGAAGATCTCGCCGATGTAGGCGGCTGCGATCAGGGAGAGCGCGAGGATGCCGAGCGGGTACGGGTTCGGGCCCCACCAGTGCCTGGTGATGGGGGAGAGGCCCTGGCCGATCAGCAGGATCGTGAGGATGGCGGGCAGGCCGCGGAAGATGTCGGTGTAGATCTTCGCCGGCCAGCGCAGCCAGCGCTTCGAGGACAGGGCGAGGACCGCCACGATCATGCCGAGCACAGTGCCCAGCACGACCGAGGCGGCCGCCAGGATCAGGGTGTTGACCAGTCCCACCTTGAGCATCTCGGGCAGGACGTCCTTCATCGACCCCCAGTCGAGGAAGGTGTCGTTCAGCGTGGACCAGATATCCATCAGCCGGCTGCTGCGGGAGTCGTGCTCGCTGTCGGCTCAGTGTTCGCCTTGGACGTGGTGCTCGCCTCGGGCTTGGTGCCCGGCTTGGGCGTGGTGCCGGGCTTGGGGGCGGCGACGGTGCCGCTGCCGGGCTTGAAGTTCGGCGGTACGGCGCGACCCGGGTAGTACTGCTCGACCAGCTTGGTCCAGGTGCCGTCGGCGATCACCTCGTCGAGCGCCTTGTTCACCGCGTCCCGCAGCTTGTCGTTGCTCTTGGCCACCGCGAACGCCATCGGCGCGTCACTCAGCTCCTTCGCGGCCAGGATCACGGTGCCGCCACCCTGCTCCTTGGCCATCTTCTCGCCGATCTCGGCCGGCGAGACCCACGCATCCGCCGTACCGGCCTTGAGCTGACCGAGGGCAGCGTTGTAGTTCGGCACCCGGACCGGGTTGAGGTTCTTGCCGGTGGCGTAGTCGTCCTGGACGGTGCCCTGGACCACGACCACCCGCTTGCCCTGCAACTGGTCGAAGGACTTGATGCCGGAATCCTTGGTGGTGTTCAGCCCGAGGTAGCCGAAGTCGTACCCATTGCTGAAGGCAACCGTCTTCTTGCGCGCCTCGGTGACCGTGATCGACGAGCTGCCGAGGTCGTACTGACCGCCGTTGACCTGCGACAACAGCGCGGAGAAGTCGGTCCCGACGAACTCCGGCTTCAGATTCAGCTTGGCCGCCACCGCGGTGATCAGGTCGTTGTCGAACCCGGTGAACTTGCCGTCCTGCACGTACACGTTCGGCGGTGCGTCGGTCAGCGTCCCGATCCGCAACGTCCCGGACTTGATCAACCCAAGATCCGGCCCATCACCCGCCGCCGAATCCTGATCGCTGCCACAGGCAACCATCGCCAGAGCCAGTGAAACCACAACCCCTACGCCAACAATCCGCCGCAAGGCTCCAGACGCGCGCACAACATCTCCTCAGCTCAATCCACGCGGGACACGTCGCCCCGCCGCGCGGGGCACATCACCCCACCGCGCCAACCCAACACGCGCCACCCGCCCGGCATTCCACCCGCGACAGCCCGTGAGACAGCCCGAAATGTCTACTTCGGCTGTGCTATATAGACGCCTGATTCGCCTGTGTGGACAGCGATCGGGGCGGACAAAACCAGGCTCGGCTCCTGGGCATGCCGGTCCACGGTCAGCACACCGCGGCCGGGCGAGGGTGAGTCGGGCCTGGTGACCGCTCAGCCGTGGTGTTTCTCATAGTGGGCCAAGGCGTCGGCGGTCCGGCCGGTGCCATAGGCAAGGAGCAACTCGGCGACCGCTGGGGACTCCTTGGCGGCTGCCGCGGCGGCCCGTTGGATCTCGTCGGCGGAGGCGATCTCGCGGAACAGATCCTGGATCTCGCGGACAACGGCGCGCGCGGTGTTCGCTATCAGGTCCGGTGGGGTGGCCGGCGGCCACGCTTGACTCGCCGGTGCCTGCAGTCCGGCTGGCGACGCGAAGGCCGCGGCCGGGTCCGCGGGCTGACCGGGCGCGTGAGCCTGCGAATGGCCCGATTGGTGACCCAGTGGATGGCCCGATGCATGGCCCGATGCATGGCCCGATGCATGGCCTGGTGGAAAGGCCACTGATCGCGGCACGTGCACGGTGTTCGGGCCGGTGCTGGGGAAGGCGCCGGTGGTGCCGCGGATCCGGTCGAGCTCGAGCGGGATCTCGTCGGGATCGATCTCGCTCGCGATGGCCAGGTCGGCGAGTTGGGAGACCGCCCGGAGGCGGGACACCACGGCAGGGTTACCGATTTTCACGCGTTGCGCGCTCATCAGTTGTGACAGCATCGGGGCCGACAACCCGATTACCTGTGCGAGCGCGCTCTGGGTCAGGCCGAGCGCCGGCGCGACCCGGCGAACCACGTCTCCGAGCGTCTCGCCGTACAGCTCGACCTGCTGCTGGAGGTTCTGCGCTGTCTGGTCCATCCGTGTGATCCCCTCTCTGGGTGATCCGCTCCGTGACGTGCGCTCGGAGTGGTCTCCCTCGGGTCGGTCGCCGTTCGTGACCGACTGCAAACATCTTCGCAGTTGCGAAGCAAATTGCCAACCCGGACGTTTGCATCTGTGGAGAAGAGGCTCGATCGAGGCGTGACTTGACATTTGCGATCGCAAACTGTCAAGGTTTGCGACAGCGAATCTCACTGGAGGAAACGATGACGGCTCTGCAAGGACACCGCCGCCCCGCGGTGTGGGCGCTCCTCGCCATCACACTGACCGCGGTCCTGGCCGGACTGACGACCGGGTCCGCACTCGCCGACCCCGAGCCGGGTGACACCGGCAAGCTCGTGATGGTGCTGGACTCGTCCGGCTCGATGAAGGAGCCGGCCGGCGACGGCAAGACCAAGATCGTCGCGGCCCGCACCGCGCTGACCCAGGTGGTGAGCAAGCTCCCCGAGACGGCCCAGGTCGGCCTGAGGGTGTACGGCGCGACCGTCTTCAAGAAGGGTCAGCCGGGCGCCTGCACCGACACCCAGTTGACGGTTCCGATCGGCACCGCCAACCGGCCGCAGTTGCAGGCAGCGATCGCCAAGTACAAGCCGTACGGCGAGACCCCGATCGGCTACGCGCTGCAGCAGGCCGCGAAGGATCTCGGTCCGACCGGGCAGCGCACGATCGTGCTGGTGTCCGACGGTGAGGCGACCTGCGCACCGGACCCGTGTGAGGTGGCGCGCTCGATCGCCAAGCAGGGCATCGATCTGAAGATCGACGTGGTCGGGTTCCGTGTCGGCGGGAAGGCGCGCAGCCAGCTGCAATGCGTTGCCCGGGAGGGGCGCGGCGACTACTACGACGCCGACTCGACCATCGATCTCGAGGCTGGGCTCGACAAGCTGTCCACCCGAGCGTTCCGACCGTTCCGCATCTCCGGGACGCCGGTCCAGGGTGGGCCACAGCAAGAAGGGGCGCCGGTGCTTGCCCCGGGCCACTACTCGGACACCTTCGGCAACGACCAGACCGCGAAGTACTACGTGATCAAGCGGACCATGGCGAAGTCGACCCTCCGGGCCGGCGTCAGCTTCCGGCGGCCGTCGGGTGGCAGTTTCGTCCTCAAGGCCGAGGTCAAGCTGAAGACGATCGGCGCGGAGAACTGCGGCTGGAGCTACCCGCTCGCGTTCGACGGGGATCAGGGCATCGCGACCGGTGCGGCGTCGAGCTGGACCGGTGACTACCCCAAGGGCTGCGCGGACGATGACCAGTTGGTGCTGACGGTCTCCGCCGGCGCGGCGTTCCGCGAGATGAAGGGCGTTCCGTACGAGCTGCGGATCGACGAGGAGCCGCCGGTCGACTCCACCACCAATCTGCCGGCCAAGGCCGATACCCCGACCTGGACGCCGATGCCTGGTTCGACCCCACGCGAGATCGTGCCGGGTTCGAGTTTCCCGGACGCCCCGTTGCTGGAGCCGGGTAGCTACAAGACGACGCTGATGCCGGGCGAGGTCCAGCTCTACAAGGTCAAGGCCGACTGGGGCCAGCGCATCCAGGCCCAGGCCACGGTGCCGAAGCTCGGCGCGGCGACCGCCAAGGCAATCGACGGCATCCGGTACCTGGATATGGGGATGATCTCCCCGATCGGTGAAGAGGTGTACGCCGTCTTCGCGAAGAACGTCCCGGGTCCGGGTGGGGCAGGCCGGCGTGCGGTGCTGACCAAGGACGGTGTGGTGAACGCGAACACCACCAAGGAGATCCGCTACCTCAACCGCGACGGCGCGAACAACCAGGACAAGGGCACGTCGATGCCCGGCGAGTACTACATCGCGATCTCGTTGACCCGCAAGGACAACGACAAGGCCTTCGCGATCCCGATGACGCTGACCGTCGGGTTGGAAGGCACTGCGGGCAACGGCAAGCCTGAGTACGTCGACGGCGCGACTCCGGTCGACGGCACCTCCACGACGCCGACTCCGACGCCGACCGAGGAGTCATCCACCCCGGGCACCGGCAATGAGAACGAGAACAAGAACGAAGCCGGAGGCCCGGTCCAGGGCAGCAGCAACGACTCGGACGACGGTACGCCGGTCGCCCTGGTCGCCGGCCTCGGTGGCGGCGGCGTCCTGCTCCTGCTCGTCGGAGTGCTCGCCGCCCTCCGCCTCCGCAAGAAGCCAGCCATCGCCCAACCCAGCGCCACCCCCTGGCACTCCGGAGCCCCCAACTACCCAACCCAGCCGGGCCAGCAACACCCCAACGGCCCTCAACCTCCGAACCACGGCGGCCCCCAACCACCCCACCACTAACCGCCCAGCCCGCCGGGCCTAGGGATCCGGTGGTACGCGGTCGGCAGCCGTCCTGTCGCCTACGGGGCAGCGCGATGGGCCAGGATTCCGGACCACGAGGGTTGGCATCCGTCTGATCGCTTTCGGGCAGCCCAAGGGGCCCCAGGTGCCCGGTCTGCGACGGTCAGTGACCGCCCCGCCCGCTGACCGGGCACAAGGCCCCAGGCGCCCGGACCGGGGCGGCTAGCAACAACTCGCCGCAGACCGGGCAACCCTGAGGACCTGCCAGGCCCGGGCCACCGCAATCGGTGGTCCGGGCCTCTCCCTCTCTCCGAACCGGTGCCCAAGGCCCTCAATCCACAATCAGGCAGGGTCCGGAATGGCTTGAGCAGGTCGTAACCCGACCACGGCTCGGCTCAAAACCGGGCACATGGGGTCGGGGCGGGATGCTCGCCTTTGCGGGCTTCCCGAGCGAATCCTCTGCACCCGCGGACGTAGGGGAGTGGATCCTCCGCACCCCGGGACGCGGGTGGAATGGGCGTAGTGGGCGGGTGGGACGGTAGTTTCTTCGGGTGGAGGCGTTTGCTGGGCGGTATCGGCTGATCGACCTGATCGGGACCGGCGGGATGGGTTCGGTCTGGCGGGCGTGGGATCTGCGGCGTTCGGCGTACGTGGCGGCCAAGGTGCTCGGGCAGCATGATGCGGCAGCGTTGCTGCGGTTTGTCCGGGAGCAGTCGTTGCGGATCGAGCATCCGCATGTCGTTGCGCCACACGGGTGGGCCGCGGATGACGACAAGGTCGTGTTCGCGATGGAGCTCGTTCGTGGTGGATCCGCCGCGACCTTGCTCGGTGATCACGGTCCGTTGCCTTCGTCGTACGTCGCCGTTCTGCTTGATCAGCTGCTGCACGGGCTGTCCGCGGTCCACGCCGCGGGTGTCGTCCATCGGGACGTGAAACCGGCCAACCTGTTGCTCGATGCCACCGGTACGGGGCGACCACATCTCCGGTTGTCGGACTTCGGCGTCGCGGGCTTGGTCGACGAGCCGCGGATGACTCGCAACAGCACGATCCTCGGGACCCCGGGATACCTCGCGCCGGAGCAATTGGCTGGTGCCGACCCGGACTCGCGGCAGGACCTGTACGCCGTTGGCGCGGTGGCCGTCGAGCTCCTCACCGGCGGACGACCTGGCGTCAGCGGCGGCCTGCCGACGGTTGAGGGTCCGCTTGGTGAGTTCATCCGTCGGTGTACGGCGACCGATCCGTCCGACCGCCCCGAGTCCGCGAAGGAGGCCGGTCGCCTCCTCGCCGAAACCGGCGTACTCCCGCCCGACGGAACCACACCCTGGGCGGAGGCCCCCGACCCACCCGAAGTCTTCGACCAACTCCCACCCCTCCCACACACCTGGACCCCAACCGGCCCCGCAATCCACCCACCAACCGCACCCCCACAGCCCACGCCCGCGCAGTCGACACCCGGGCAGGCCACCTCCGCGCGGGCTACGCCTGCGGAGCCTGCGCCTCTGCAGTCCGGCTCACCGGCGGCCGTGCCTACACCACTGAGCGAGCTGAATGCGACTTTGGCGCCGTCGGACAGGCTGACTAGCTCGTCAGGTAGCTCGACTGCATCGGGGGATAGGTCGAGCGGGTCGTCGGATGGGTTGAGCGGGTCGTCGGACGGGTCGGCTAGATCGGCGGATCGGGCGACTACATCGGCGGACCGGGCGACCGGGGTGGCGGATGGCTCGATCAGATCGTCGGATGGGTCGGCCGGGTTGGCGGATGGGTCGACCGGGTCGTTGGTTGGGGCGAGCGTGGTGTCGGGTGGGGCGAGCGCGGTGTCGGGTGGTGGGCGGGGGCGGCGGGTGTTGCTGTTTGTGGTTGTCGGGTGCTTTGTTGGGGCGGCTGGGTTGCTTGGTGCTGCTGTGTGGGTGTTGCTTCGGCAGTGAAGACCGGAGTCGGTGCATGCGACCCCCGGCGCGCGCTCAGCGAGTGGTGACCCGGGTGGTGACCGGATGGGTCGGATGGCCGCCACTGCGCCGCCCGGGGACCACGATGTGACCTGGGTCGTGGTGTGAGTTGCGGGGGAGGGCATACTTGAAGCACGAGTGAACCCACTCGCGTGCTCCGGGGTCGGTGTAATTCCGAGCCGGCGGTGACAGTCCGCGACCCGGCCGCTGCGGTTTGGCGGTCGGTTGACCTGGTGGAATTCCAGGACCGACGGTGAAAGTCCGGATGGGAGGCGCACGCGGTCGGCGGGTGTGCTCTGGCGTCCGATCGGCGTTGCGAGAGCGGCGTACGCGAGAAACCCCGGACGGCGGAGCGTGTGCGCCGGTTGTCACGAGCCCCGGAACGCGTCCGAAACGACGAGGGGCCGGGTGACTGGCACAGTGAGCAACACGTCGCCGATTGACGTCGCGTGGATGCGACGCGCGATCGAGCTGGCCGCGAAAGGTGTCGGCAGCACCCACCCGAACCCGGTGGTCGGCTGCGTGATCACCGGCCGGGACGGACACCCGGTCGGCGAGGGCTTCCACGCGGTTGCCGGTGGCCCCCACGCCGAGGTCGAGGCGCTGCGGATGACGGGAGACCGAGCCCGCGGCGGTACGGCGTACGTGACGCTCGAGCCCTGTAACCACACCGGCCGGACTGGCCCGTGCGCTGATGCGCTGATCGAGGCCGGGATCGCGCGAGTGGTGTACGCCGTACCTGATCCGAACCGGCAGGCCGCCGGTGGCGCCGAGAAGCTCGCAAACAAGAACATCCAGGTCGAGCAAGGCGTCCTCCAGGACGAGGCCGAGGCCGTCAACCATGTCTGGCTGCACAGCGTGCGAGTGGGCCGCCCTTTCGTCACCTGGAAGTTCGCCACCACCCTCGACGGGCGCAGCGCGGCGCCGGACCGCACCAGCAAGTGGATCACCGGCCCGATCGCCCGAGCCGACGTGCACCGGCAGCGGGCCGCGTGCGACGCCATCGCCGTCGGCACCCAGACCGTCCTCGACGACGACCCCGAACTGACGGTCCGCGACGAGCACGACGTACCCGCCGCACGCCAGCCACTGCGGGTCGTCGTCGGCGACCGCGAGATCCCGCCGACCGCGCGAGTACGCAACGATCGCGCGGAGACCCTGCTGCTGCCCACTCATGATCCCGCCGAGGTGCTCCGGCAGCTGGACGACCGGCAGGTCCGGCACCTCTGGCTCGAAGGCGGCCCGACTCTGGCCGCCGCCTTCGTCCGCGCTCAGCTGGTCGACCAGATCGTCGCGTACGTCGCCCCGGCCGTGCTCGGCTCCGGGTACGCCGCGATCGGCGACCTGGGCGCGGAATCGATCGACCACCTGCGGAGGTTCAAGCTCACGGACGTCACGCGCCTCGGCGACGACGTCCGGCTGATCCTGACGCCGCTCGAACCGCAAAGGACGCACTGAATGTTCACCGGAATCGTCGAAGAGCTCGGCACCGTCGAAGCGCTCGACCTACTCGAAGGGGACGCCGCCCGGCTCACCATCCGCGGCCCCAAGGTGACCGAGGACGCCGGCCACGGTGACTCGATCGCGGTCAACGGCTGTTGCCTGACCGTGGTCGACACCGGCGCCGGCACGTTCACCGCGGACGTGATGCGCGAGACGCTGCAGCGCACCAGCCTCGGCCAGGCGGCCAAGGGTTCGCAGGTCAACCTGGAGCGCGCGGTCGCCGCCCACGAGCGGCTCGGCGGGCACATCGTCCAGGGCCACGTCGACGGCGTCGGCACGATCGCGAGCCGCACCCCGTCCGCGCACTGGGAGGACGTCCGCGTCGCCGCCGGGCCGGAGATTCTCAAGTACGTCGCCGAGAAGGGCTCGATCGCCATCGACGGCGTATCCCTGACCGTTACCGATGTGGACGACGCGACCGGGACGTTCGGCGTCAGCCTGATCCCGACCACGCTCGAACTCACCGTGCTCGGTCACAACAAGGTCGGCGACAAGGTCAACCTGGAGGTTGACGTGATCGCCAAGTACGTGGAGCGACTGCTTGTAGGAGGCAACAAGTGAACCCCGTTGATTGGCTGTTGCACGCCCAGGTGACGATCGCCGGCTCGCCCGTGCTCGTCCGCGAGATCGTGGGCAACGTCTTCGGTCTGGCCAGCGCGCTGTTCGGCATGCGCCGGCTGGTGTCGGCCTGGCCGGTCGGCATCGTCGGCAACGTCCTGCTCTTCACCGTCTTCGTCGGCGGTGTCTTCGACACACCGCAGGACAAGGACCTGTGGGGTCAGGCCGGCCGCCAGGTGTTCTTCGCGCTGGTCAGCCTCTACGGCTGGTACCGCTGGTACCAGACCCGCCACGGTGGCGCCGCGAAGGGAGTCCAGCCGCGCTGGGCGACCACGCGGGAGCGGCTCGAGCTGCTCGGCCTCGCGGTCGTCCTCTATGCGATCTCGTTCTTCGTGCTCCGCGCGCTGGGTTCGTGGGGTCCGCAGTGGGACGCCTGGATCCTGACCGGCTCGATCCTGGCGACGTACGGGATGGCTCGCGGGTTCGTCGAGTTCTGGCTGATCTGGATCGCCGTCGACGTGGTCGGCGTACCGCTGCTGGTGCAGTCGAAGTTCTACCCGTCGGCGACGATGTACGTGATCTACGGACTGTTCTGCGTGCTCGGGTTCGCGTCCTGGTGGAAGATCCAGAACCGCGAGCGCACCGCCGTACCGGAACCTGTCGTGGTGGGCTGACATGGGCACCGTGCTGAAGCTCGACACGATCGAGCATGCGATCGACGAGATCCGGGCCGGGCGCCCGGTGATCGTGGTCGACGACGAGGACCGCGAGAACGAGGGCGACCTGATCTTCGCGGCGTCCAAGGCGACTCCGGAGCTGCTGGCGTTCCTGATCCGGTACAGCTCCGGCGTGGTCTGCGTGCCGATGGAGGGCGCCGAGCTCGACCGGCTCGGGATCCCGCTGATGACCCCGCACAACCGGGAGCGGATGCGTACGGCGTACACGATCTCGGTCGACGCCCGTGACGGCATCAGCACCGGGATCTCGGCCGCCGATCGGGCGCGGACGATCCGGGTACTCACGGACTCCGCATCGGAGTCGTACGACCTGGTCCAGCCGGGTCACGTGTTCCCGCTGCGTGGTCGTGAAGGCGGCGTACTGGTCCGGCCCGGGCACACCGAGGCGTCGATCGATCTGGCTCGCCTGGCCGGGTTGACTCCGGCCGCGGTGATCTCGGAGATGGTGAACGACGACGGGACGATGAAGCGTGGTGCGGAACTGCGCGCGTTCGCCGACGAGCACCAGTTGGTGCTGGTGTCGATCGACGACCTGATCCGCTACCGGCGCCGTACCGAGTCACAGATCAAGCGGGTCGCGACCACCACGCTGCCGACGCAGTACGGCGATTTTGTTGCCCACGGCTACCGGAACACGGTGGATGGGTCGGAGCAATTGGCCTTGGTTCGCGGTGAGATCGGCGCGGGGCCGACGTTGGTGCGGTTGCACTCGGAGTGCCTGACCGGCGATGTGTTCGGCTCGTTGAGGTGTGACTGTGGTCCGCAGCTCGACGAGGCCATGCGTCAGGTCGCGGCCGAGGGCGGGGTTGTGGTTTACCTGCGCGGGCATGAGGGCCGCGGGATCGGGCTGCTGCACAAGCTGCAGGCGTACGAGTTGCAGGACGCGGGCCGGGACACGGTCGACGCGAACCTGGACCTCGGTCTGCCCGCGGACGCCCGCGACTACGGCACCGGTGCGCAGATCCTGGCCGATCTGGGCGTGAAGGAAGTCCGGTTGCTGACCAACAATCCGGACAAGCTGTCCGGCGTACAGGGTTATGGCATCGACGTGGTCGAGCGGCGCGGCATCTCGATCGACCCGACCGAACACAACCTGCGCTACCTGCGTACCAAGCGCGACCGGATGGGCCACCACCTGCCCGGTGGCGTGCTCACGGAAGAGAACGGAGCCGGCTGATGTCGGGCAGTGGAGCACCAACCATCGAGGTCCCCCGCGTCGACGGCGCCCGGGTCGCGATCGTCGCCGCCCAGTGGCACCCGAAGGTCACCGACGCCCTCGTCGCCGGCGCCATCCGCGCGCTCGACGACTCCGGCGTCACCAGCTACACCGTCATCCGCGTACCCGGCTCCTTCGAACTCCCGGTCGCCTCGTTGCACGCAGCAAAGAACGGGTACGACGCTGTCGTCGCGTTAGGCGTGGTGATCCGCGGCGACACGCCCCACTTCGAATACGTCTGCCAGGCCACGACGGACGGCCTCATGCAGGTCGGCGTAACCACCGGCATCCCGGTCGGCTTCGGCGTACTCACCTGCGACAACGACCCCCAAGCCCTCGACCGAGCCGGCCTCCCCGACAGCCGAGAAGACAAAGGCTACGAAGCAACCCAAGCAGCCCTGTCAACCTTGCTCGCCATCCGCGAGTTATAAGGCCGGGATGCGGCCTGGGGCCCAGAGGTTGGTGACGTCTTCGCCGGTGGCTTCACGGCGCTGGAGGTCGGTGAGGAACTCGATGAAGTCGTGGTCCGGGCGCCAGTTGAGTAGGTCCGCGGCCTCGCTGAGGTCGTGTTGCTCGACGGTTTCGGGGAGCGTGAGGTTGTGGCGTTCGATCAGGTCCGCTGCGCCCGGCAGCCGTGACTCCGACCATTCGGGGCCGCGGGTGGTGAAGTTGGCGCGGACCTCTTCCGGCATTCCGTGGTTGCTGTGGACGATGGTGCGGAAGAGGTCGAAGCGGTGGGCGAGGGCGGCCTGGGTCGCGGCGGCTGTTGCGGTCGCGATGTCGCGTACGTCGACGCCGTTCCGGAGCAGCCGCTCGCCCCAGCGCAGGTAGGGCTCGGGCACGAAACCGTGGTAGCGCAGGAGCGCGACCGAGGCCCCGGTGGTCTCCTGATACATCTTCCAGAGGTCCTCGCCGAGCACTTTGGTGACGCTGTAGACGCTGCCCCAGCCGTACGCCATCGAGGATGCGAAGACGACGCTCTGGATGCCGGCCGCTCGGCACGCCTGTACGACGTTGAACGTGCCGTCGACGTTGACCGCGAAGATCGTCTCGTCGCTGACACCCGGGCGGTGGGCGTTATGCCAGGCCGCAAGGTGCACAACCGCGTCGCACGACTCCACCGCTTCGAGCACGTCGGTCGGCGTGCGAGTGTCGCACCGTACGAACTCGCCGACCGCATCGTCCGCGGGATCAGGCGAGGGAGCCACATCCGCCCGCCGCACCCGATGCCCCGCCGCAACAAGCCGCCGGGAAACCTCCCGGCCCGCGATGCCAGACGCCCCGGTAACCAGGACTGTGCTCATTCGGATCCTCCACGTCGATCGGGAAGCATGGCCGAAGGCGACGCTACCCGGTCGACATCCACCCCTGAGCCGAACCTCAGATCACGAGATGCGGGTGTGTTGCATCTTCCAGTTGGGGTGCCAGGTTTGGCCGTTGTCGGTGGAGAAGGATTGCTCCCAGGCGGCCTTGTCCACGCCGGGGGTCCAGCGGAAGCGGACGTCGATGGGTTGGCCGTCCCATACATCCGGGCCTTCGAAGACGCCGGTGCCGTCGGCATCGAAGGAACCGATGACCGGGTCCTCCAACTGGCCGCGGAGGCTGTTGATCCAGTGGATGGCCCAGGTCTTGGACTCGGGGTTGTAGATGCGGAAGGTCGCGCCGCGGAAGCCTTCGGTGGGGAACCAGCCCTCGTCGAAGCTGATCGCGCCGTCGAAGTACGTCGTCACCTGCATCTCGGACTTCATTTCGTACCACTCGGCCGGCTCGCCCAGGGCGGGCTTGCGGCGTTCGTTGTGCATGTCCCAACGGCCGACCAGGAAGTCGAAGTCACCGGTCAGCTTCGGGATGTCCAAGGCGGGCGGGGGAGTGGAACGGCGGGTGAAGTCCATGATCCAGTTGGTCTCCCAGGTCTCGCCGCCGTCGTTGGAGTACGCCTGTTCCCAGTGCGCGGTCTCCGCGGTGACGTCCGACCACTCGTAGCTGCAGAGGATGGGCTGACCGTCGAACTCGTCCTCGCCCACCAACCGGCAGCTCTTTCCATCAGCGGCCCAACCGCCGCGGACCGGCGGGTACAGCCGCATTGTTCGGCTGTCGACCCACCAGATGCTCCACTGCTCGGCCACCGGGTCGAACAGCCGGACGGACAGCCCGTACGACCCCTTCGTGGGGAAGCGCATCTCGTCGATGCTGATCGCGCCGTCGAAGTACGTGTGCGCTGTCGTGGTGCCGTCGTACTCGAGCCACTCGTCGGATCCGGCGAAGGCTTGTTTCAGGGTGCGGTGCCGGACGTCGAAGTACCCGTTGAGGAAGTCGAAGTCGCCGGTTGCCTTGGTCCATGTCGTCATGCAGCCAAGCGTCGCGGGCATACCTGACAGTCCATGGCAGTGTTTGCGGCTAACCTGACAGACATGCGTTCGAGTCGGTTGCTGTCGATCCTGTTGCTGCTGCAGACGCGGCGGCAGCTGACGGCGCGTGAGCTCGCGGACGAGCTGGAGGTCTCGCTCCGGACGATCTATCGCGACGTCGAGGCGCTCGCGGCAGCCGGCGTCCCGGTGTACGCCGATCAGGGTCGGGCCGGCGGGTATCGGCTGGTCGAGGGCTACCGCACCAAGCTGACCGGGCTCACCGAGCAGGAGGCGGCCGCACTGTTCCTGGTCGGGATGCCGGGCGCGGCCGCTGCGCTCGGGCTGACCGCGGAGACGAGCGCGGCCGAGCTGAAGCTGCTGGCAGCGCTTGCGCCCGACCAACGAGATCGCGCCGGACAACTGAAGAATCGCTTCCACCTCGACCTCCCGGCTTGGTACCAGGACGCTGAGATCTCGCCCCACCTCGCCGCCGTCGCCGATGCGGTCCTCCACGACCGCCGGGTCAAGGTCCTGTACCGCCGCTGGGAGGCGCCGCGCGAGGTCGAGCGCGTGCTGGAGCCGTACGGCCTCGTCCTCAAGAACGGCGCCTGGTACGTCGTTGCCGCGACCCCCGGCGGGATGCGTACGTACCGCGTCTCCAACATCCTCGAGCTCACCGCGACCGAGGAGGAGTTCGAGCGCACGCCCGGCTTCGAGCTGGCCGATTTCTGGCAGGAGCACCTGGACCAGTTCGATCAGGTCCGCTTCACCGGGTACGCCGTACTGCGCGTCTCGGCGGGGTTGGTCGCGCGCATGCACGACGTGTCGTTCCCCCAACTGGTGAAGGCAGTCGCGGGCGCCGAGCGGGCCGAAGACGGCAGCGTCACGGTCACCCTGCCGATCGAGTCGATCCCCAACGCCGCCGCCACTCTCAGCCGGTTCGGCGATGGACTCGAGGTGCTGGAGCCCCCAGAGCTCCGCACCGAACTCGCAAACCTCGGCCGGACGTTGACCGACCTCTACTCCTGAACCCGTGGCGCGCGTCACGCGATCTCTCTCTATCTCATATCGTATGAGTTCCGTACGATATGAGTTACAGAGCAGAGGAGTGCGGGATGAGAATCACGGTGTTCGGGGCAACAGGCGGGATCGGCGGTCACGTCGTACGGCAGGCGCTCGACGCGGGGCACAAGGTGACGGCGGTGGTCCGGACGTCCTCGGCGTTCGAGCTGGAGCACTCGTCGCTGGAGGTCGTCCGGGTGCCCGGTCTGACGGATGCGGAGCCGCTACGGGATGCGGTCGACGGGAGCGAGGCGGTCATCTCCGGGGTGGGCGCCCGAGGCCGGAAGGACGGTCCGGTCGCGTCGAACAGCACGCGGTCGATGCTGGCCGCGATGTCAAAGGTCGGCGTACGGCGGTTTGTCGCGGTCAGCGCCGCGCCACTCGGGCCGATCCCGGCGGACGAGAGTTTCTTCAACAAGCGGGTCGTCTACCCGGCGATCAACGCCTTCGCGGCCGACGTGTACGCCGATCTCCGGCTCATGGAGGCGGACATCATGAGCAGCTCGCCGGCCTGGACGATCGTGCGGCCGCCGAAGCTCACGAACAAGGCGCTCACCGGGACCTACCGGACCCTGGTCGGCGGCACAGTCACCCGCGGCTACACGATCTCGCGAGCCGACGTCGCGCACCTGATGCTCGCGGTCCTCGACGACCCGACAACGATCAACCAGCCGGTCGGGACGGCGTACTGACTAGGTCGCTCGTCGGATCAGATCGTGGGGGACGGCGCGGGCGCTGTTGCCGCGGAATCCGGTCGTCGTCGTTGCCATCGTGAGGGAGTTGAGGAGGGCTTCCTCGACCGACTCGGTGACGGCCTGGAACGGGCTGCGGAGGTCGCGGTCCGCGTAGGCCGCCGTACCGCCCATGCTGAAGGCGATGGCGTAGTCGCCGCTGCCGGGGGCGTAGTCGGAGCCGACCCGGGCTAGCGCGAAGATCGCGCGGCGCGCGAGGCGGCCGAGTTGGCGGGCGTCGAGGGGGAGGTCGGTGCCGACGACGATCATGCAGGAGTTGCCGTCGGCGTCGATCGGTTCAGCCGGGATCGGGGTGCCGCGGACGGTGAGCGTGCCGGAGAAGTTGGACTGGACGAGCGCTCCGACGGTCCCGGCGTCGACGACCCGGGACGCCGTACCGATGCCGGCCTTGAAGCCGAGCGCGGTGGTCCCGGTGCCGGCTCCCACACATCCTTCCAACGGGAGGCCGGTCGAAGCCGAGTCCAGGGCGGCGTGAACGTGCTCGGGGGTGATCGGCCGGCGGCGGATGTCGGAGAGGAACCCGTCGTTGGTCTCGCCGACGACGGGGTTGCGGCTGGTGGCCGTCGGGTTGCGATCCAGGAGCCACGTCAGCAGAGCATCGGCGGCGCGGAACACGCTCAGTGTGCCGGTGAGCAGGATCGGCGTCTCGATCACGCCTAGCTCGTCCACCTGCGTGGTCCCGACCAGCTTTCCGTACCCGTTACCCACCGCAACCGCGGCCGGCAATCCGGTCGCATAGCTGTCGGGCACGATCGCGGTCACACCGGTCTGCAGGTCCCCCTCCGAGATCGTGGTCTGCCCGACCAGGACACCCGGTACGTCGGTGATCGCGTTCAGCGGGCCGGTGGGCAGTGTGCCGACGACGACGCCAAGATCGCGCACTCTTCGGGGAGCCTGCATCCAGCCAGTATCCGGACCTGGGGGCCGAGGAGTGGATCCGGCCCTCTAGGCTGGGCGGGCGATGAAGAGTTTTGAGGAGCTGTTTGCCGAGCTGGGTGAGAAGGCGGCGACACGGCCGGAGGGTTCCGGGACCGTGGCGGCGCTGGATGCCGGCGTGCACACGATCGGCAAGAAGCTGGTCGAGGAAGCCGCCGAGTCCTGGATGGCTGCCGAGTACGAGAGCAAGGACCGGGCCGCGGAAGAGCTGTCGCAGCTCCTCTACCACGCCCAGGTGATGATGCACGCACTCGGACTGGACCTCGACGACGTGTACCGACATCTGTGATCGACACACAGATCCGTTAGTTCACTCTTCGAGAAAGGCAGTGCCATGCTGCGCGTCGCAGTACCGAACAAAGGCTCGCTGAGCGAAGCGGCCACCGAGATGCTCTCCGAGGCCGGCTACAAGCAGCGCCGGAGCACCAAGGACCTGACCCTGACCGACTCGGCGAACGAGGTCGAGTTCTACTACCTCCGCCCCCGCGACATCGCCGTGTACGTCGGCGAGGGCACCCTCGACGTCGGTATCTCCGGCCGTGATCTGGTCCTCGACTCTCACGCGGACGCCGACGAGATCCTGAGCCTCGGCTTCGGCGCGTCCACCTTCCGGTTCGCCGGCCGGCCCGGTGCCGCCGACTCCGTGAAGGACCTGGGCGGCAAGCGGATCGCCACGTCGTACGCCGGTGTCCTGCGAGATCACCTGGCCGAGAACGGGGTGGATGCCGCCGTCGTCCGCCTCGACGGCGCGGTCGAGTCCGCCGTCCAGCTGGGTGTTGCGGACGTGATCGCGGATGTCGTCGAGACGGGTACGACGTTGCGCCAGGCCGGACTGGAAGTGTTCGGCGAGCCGATCCTGAAGTCCGAGGCCGTGCTGATCAAGCGGCACGGCGTGGAGACCGCGGCGAACGGGATGCAGCAGCTGGTGCGCCGGCTCGAGGGCGTTCTGATCGCGCGCAACTACGTGATGATGGACTACGACATCCGCGCCGAGGACGTCGACGCGGCGACCGCGGTCGCGCCTGGGCTCGAGTCCCCGACGGTCTCGCCGCTGCACCGACAGGGTTGGGTCGCCGTCCGGGTGATGGTCCAGCGGGCCGACGCCCAGCGCCTGATGGACCAGCTCTGGGAGGTGGGCGCACGTGCCATCCTCACCACAGACATCCACGCCTGCCGGATCTGACCGGGTCCCCGACATGGCACACGCCGGCCGGTTGTTTGCGTTCCATCCGCGGATTGTGGCGTTGATGGCCGGTGGGATGGGGTTGTCGCTGATCGCGGTGTTCGGGGTGATCTGGTTCCGGTTGCCGGAGAGCGCGCGGGACACGTTCAGCTGGTTCCAGCGGCTGACGTTGCTCGCGTTCTTCGGCGCGGTGCTGTGGATCCTGTACCGGATGACGACGTTGCGGGTGACGGCGTACGCGGATCGGCTGCACATCCGCAACGTGTTCAAGTCCTACACGCTGCGCTGGGACGAGGTGTCCGCGCTGCGGTTCCGGTCCGGTGACGCATGGCTGCAGCTGTTCGATGCTGATGGCAACCGGCTGGGCATTCTCGCGGTGCAGGCCGCGGAGGGACGGCGGGCGAGCCGGGCCGCCAAGGAACTGGCGGCCGTGGCCCGCGAGCACGGTGCAGGTCCTAAACGGAAACTCGGAACGTAGTCGAGTGCGATTCACCGGGCTTCAGGACCACCAGGTCCTGCCCGGTGCGGAACGAGTCGGGCGGACACGTCATAGGCTCGACCGCGAGCGCCGTACGCCCGATCGCGCCGCCGGTGTAGAGCTGCATCCACGGCGTGTCACTGGTCAGGACCGACCTGGCTCCCGTGTCCGGATCGCTCAATGTGACCGACCACGAGCCGCCGCCGAGCCCGGTGAAGGCGTTGTCGATATCCAGCGAGCCCAGCACCCGGCCGATCGCGAAGTCGAAAGGCGAATCGGCGACCGGTGCGAGCCCGATCGGGGTCAGCCGCTCCGCGGTCACCTCCAGCCACTCGGCCGCGCTGAACTCCAGCACGCACTCGTCGATCTTCCGGCCGACGCTCAGATAGGGATGCGTCCCATACCCGTACGGCGCCGCACTCGAGCCCACGTTGGTCGCCGACGCGGTGACCGTCAGGCCGTCGGACAGCTCGTAGGTCAGCGACAGCTCGAGCTGATGTGGATACCCGGGCTGCCCATGTAGCCGGTGGCCGACGGTCACCTTCGCCGGGTCGGAGTCCACCAGCGACCAGTTGGCCCACCGGGTCAGGCCGTGAATCGCGTTCTGCCGGGCCGGCTCGGTCAGGTACAGCTGCTGGTCCACGCCCTCGAACGTGTATTGGCCGTCCGTGATGCGGTTCGGCCACGGGAACAGGTGCTGGCCGATCCCCGCATGCGCCGGCTCGTCCTCGCCGTACCCGAGCAGGACCGGGCGTCCGTCGTACGTGAGCCCGCGCAACCCACCGCCCACGCTCACCACGGTCGCCTCGTACCCGCCGCCCTGGATCGTCCACTGCTCGCCCGATGGCAATACGCTCATACGCCAATCTTCGCCGATGCCGTACGTAAGGACAGGTAGTAGTCCATCCAGCCGACGCCCTCCCCGCCTGAGCGCCCCCGGCGAATCGTGGGAAAGGGGACTACTACCTGTTCTTAGGTACACAGATGTCCATCTGGGCCGACCCCGTTCGTGGTGATGCTGTAGACACGCTCACAGGAGGTTCTGATGAAGTACATGCTCTTGATCAACGCCGGCGAACTCGACCTGAGCGGGGGAGCGGTCGGGTGTGAGCCCGAGGACTGGATGCGGTTCGACAAGGAGATCAGCGACGCCGGGGTGGTCGTCGCGTCCGAGTCGATGGCCGACCTGGTCACCGCCACCAAGGTCGAGGTCGCGAACGACGGCAAGCGGACGATCACCGACGGACCGTTCGCCGAGACCCGGGAGGTGCTTGGCGGGTTCTACGTGATCGACGTCCCTGATCTCGACGTCGCACTCGACTGGGCCGCGAAGTGCCCGGGGTCGCGGGCCGGCGGGTCGGTGGTGGTCCGCCCGGTCGCGGAGTTCTGAGTGGATCAGGTCGAGGAGGTCTTCCGGGAGGAGCGCGGCCGGTTGCTGGCCGCGCTCGCCCGGCGGTTCGGCGATCTCGACCTGGCCGAGGAGGTCACCTCGGAGGCGATCGAGGTGGCGCTGGTCCGCTGGCCGGTTGACGGCGTACCGCCGAACCCGGGCGGCTGGCTGATGACGACGGCCCGGCGGAGGGCGGTCGACCGGCTGCGGCGGGACCAGGTGTACGCCGCGAAGCTCGCCGTACTGCAGATCGAGGCGGACCGGGCCGCGCCGCAGCCGATCGGCGACGAGCTGCCGGATGAGCGGTTGCAGCTGTTCTTCACCTGCGCGCATCCGGCGCTGGCTGCCGAGGATCGGGGTGCGTTGACGCTGCGCTGCCTGGCGGGATTGACCACGCCGGAGGTGGCGCGGGCCTTCCTGGTTCCGACCGCGACGATGGCGAAGCGGATCGTCCGGGCGAAGGCGCGGATCAGGGTGGCGCGGATCCCGTTCCGCGTTCCCGGCCCGGAGGAGTTGCCGGAGCGGCTGCCCGGCGTACTGCAGGTGATCTACTCGGTCTTCACCGAGGGGTACGCCGCGAGCTCCGGGCCGTACCTGCAACGCCTCGACCTGGCTGAGGAAGCGATCCGGCTGGCCCGGATCCTGTACCGGCTGCTCCCCAACGAGCGCGAGGTGACCGGTCTGCTCGCGTTGATGCTGCTGGTCCACGCCCGCCGCGACGCCCGCACCGGGCCGGACGGTCAGATCGTCCTGCTCGAGGACCAGGACCGCGGAGCCTGGGACCAGGAGATGATCACCGAAGGACGCGAACTGGTCGTCGCCGCCCTCACCGGCGGACCGGCCGGACCGTACGCCGTCCAGGCCGCGATCGCCGCCCTCCACGACGAGGCGACCGACTTCGCCGGCACCGACTGGCTGCAGATCGTCACGTTGTACGACGTACTGCTCGGCATCGACCCGTCTCCCGTGATCGCGCTCAACCGCGCGGCCGCGATCGCGATGCGCGACGGCGCCGAGGCCGGGCTGGCCCTCCTCGACGAACTGTCCGCCGAACCACGGCTGCGGGACTACTACCCGTTCGCCCTCGCCCGGGCCGACCTGCTGCACCGGCTCGGACGTTTGCCTGCGGCAAGGACGGCGTACGGGCGGGCTCTCGAGCTGGCCGGGACGGAGCCGGAGCGGGCGCATGTTCGTGACCGTCTGGCCGAAGTAGAGCAGACTGAGGCCCATGCAGACGGTGTATGAAGCAGCGGGTGGGGCCGAGGGGATGCTGCGGCTGGCGCACGCGTGGCACGAGCTGGTGATGGCGGACGAGGTCGTGAGCCACGCGTTCCACGGTGGGGCCAAGCCGGACCACACCGAACGGTTGGCGGCGTACTGGGGTGAGGCGCTCGGCGGACCGGTGGCGTACTCCGGGACGTTCGGCAGCGAGGCGGAGGTCGAGCGGCTGCACAGTGGGAACGGCGAGCACGACGAGATGAACCACCGCGCGATCGCCTGTTTCGACCAGGCGATGACCGACAGTGGACTCACCGATCCACGCCTGCGCCAGGTCCTGCACGACTACTTCGCCTGGGCGACCTTCACCACGATGTACCACCACAACGGGGACGAGATCCGCGAGGACGCCGGCGTCCCGCGATGGTCGTGGGACGGGCTTCAGGACGCAGCTGAGTCGTGAGGCGGTAGCGCGACCGACTTCGGGATGATCTCCAGCGCCGGATCGTGCGGGACGGTCGGGTTGCCGTCGACGATGACATGGGCGCGGGAGCGGGTGGCCTGCTCGGCGAAGTGGTCGCGCTCCCAGCGCATCCATTCCAGCCACTCGTCGCGTAGCGCTTCACCGTCGCGTTCGATGCCGCGGTCGAGCCGGACCTCGTTGGACGTCTCGATCCACAGCCGCAGCGACTGCCAGGGGCCGGCCTCGCGGTCGCAGGACGTGACGCCTTCGACGATGAGCAGGTCGACGGTGATCGGTACGACGTGGAGTTCGGCGTACGCACCGCTGTTCCAGTCGTAGCGGCGGTAGCGGCCCTCGCGGCCGTCGGCGATCCGCTGCAGGACGTGGTCACGCAGCAGGCCGAAGCCGCGGACGGCGCCGGCCCAGCCGTCGTACAGGTCGTCCATGTGGATGACATAGGTGTTCAGTCCGCGGGCCTCGGCCCGCGCCTGCAGGGATGCGGCCAGCGTGGACTTGCCAGAGCCGGCCGGCCCGTCGATGCCGATCAGTCTGGTCCGGCCCAGGTGAGGCGGGCCCGCCAGCACGTTGTCGATCAGGGAGTCGATGGTCAGTGGGGCTGTGGTGGTGCTGTGGTCAGCAGCACGATCAGTTGATTCCATGGCGTTTCAGAATGTCCTCGATCTCGTCGAACTCCGACGATTCCTGCTGCTTCCCCTTGGAGGGTTTGGCAGCTTTGGCGGGAGCGGCCGACGCGGGTGCGGGACCCGTCGTGGTCAGCTCACCCGCGGGCGAGGCGGGTTTCTTCTCCTTCGATGCCTTCGGCGCCTTCGCGGTGTCCCCACGACGGCCCCGGGCCACGCCGGAGACGACGTACAGCACCACCGAGACACCGAACAGCGCGACCCCGGCCCAGACGGTCGGCGAGAAGATCAGGTGGGTGACCCAGCTCACCGTCGAGTGGACCACCTCCCAGACCAGCTTCAGCAGTCCGGTCAGGTACAGCGAGACCGGAAGCAGGGACCAGGCCACACCGCGGGTGCCGGCCGCCGCCCCGCGGCGCCGCCAGGCGGCCCACGAGCCGATCAGGCCGAGCAGCGTGAGGCCCACGCAGAGCGGCAGCATCGTCGTCACATCGCTGAAGTCAGGCACATACCCAGGCTCGCACAGTCCGCGCCCGAACCAAGAGGGGAAGAGCCCTGACGCACCCCTGAAACACCGCTCCGGGGGAAGGGGAGGAAAGAAGGGGAGGACAATGGTCGGGTGCAACCACCACAGCGCCGCTTGGCCTTCACCGGGTTCGACAACGATGACGGGTCGGCCGACGCCGCGCTGGCGGCTGCGCTCGCGGAGGGTGATCACGGTGCGATGCTCGCCGCGCTGACCAAGGCGCGGCTGTTGGTGCCGGTGGTGGCGATGCTCGGCGAGGTCGAGTACGACGACAACGGGCTGGCGCACGACAAGACGTCGGACATGGCCGTCGCGCTCCTCCAGGGCCAGGACGGCCGCAACGCCCTCCTGGCCTTCACCGGGACCGAAAGCCTGGCCCGCTGGAGCCCGGAAGCCCGCCCGATGCCGGCCCAGACCCAACTCGCCGCGACCGCGGCCATCCAGGAAGGCGCCGCCGCGATCGTCCTGGACATCGCCGGCCCGGCGACCGGCGTGATCGAAACCGACGACGTACGCCGTCTGGCCGCCGGCCTCCAGGTGGTACGCCTGGAAGACGGCGGCTACGGGTGGGTCGAATCAGCCGACGGGTGAGCTGAGGGCGTCCATCGGCTTCGGACGCATCGCGATCCGGCCAGTGATCGCGGTGGTCGGGAGGACGAGGGCCAGGACCACGACGACCCAGGCGAGCAGGATCCAGGACGGACCGGAGGGGATCGGCCAGCCTCGGGTCGCGACCGCGATCGGCAGTACGGAGAACGCCGCCGCGATCAGGCCGAGGACGAGACCGAGGGCCGCGATCACCAGACCTTCCAGAGTGAGCATCCGCCGTACCTGTCGACGGGTCGACCCGGTCAGCCGTTGCAGACCGAACTCCCGCCTGCGGTCGAGCACCGCGACCGCGATCGTGTTGATCGAGGCGATCGCTGTGTACGCGACCGCGATCCCGGCCAGCAGGTACCCGATCCACGCGTCGACTCCGAGGCCGGCGTCGTACCCAGCGCCGAGCAGGTCCCGGTCACCGATCGTTGCCCCAGGCCACTTCGACAGGTCGAACGCGGGAACCTTGTGGTTGTCCGTGCGCAGCAGCAGTTGGCTGGGCAGCCCCGTCGTGGTGTGTGCGGCGAGCAGGGCCGACGGCAACAGGATCGACTCGTAGCCCGACGGCCCTTCGGCCAGCGCCACGATCTTGACCTTCACCAGCGCGTTGTCACCGAGTCGAACGCCGATCTCGGATCCGACGCCGACCTTCAGCTTCTTGGCAGTGCCGGGTGGGAGGGCCACAGTGTCGCCGGTCAGGTCGTCCAGCGACCCCTTGGTCACTTTCCCCTTGTAGACCGGACCGCTCAGGCCCAGCAGCGGCCACGCGTCACTGGTGTGCGAGGTGTCGTACGGCTCCTCGATCCAGCCTTTGCTGCGAACGAGTTCCGACGTCGCAGTCACGCCGGGCAGGTTGCGGGCCGCCTCGGTCAGTGAGGCGGGGATACCGCCGGTGCTGCTGGTCACGACGACGTTCGCGTTCAGGTTGTCCGTGTACGCGTCGACCGCGGCCTTCTGCTGGGTGGTCTGTGCGTAGATGTTGCCGAGCGCAATGGTCGTGGCGATCGTGATCGGGATCAGGATCGCGGCGAACTGGACGGCGCGGACCCGCAAGTTGATCACCGCGAGGACGCCGCTGGTCCCGCGCTTCTCGATCAGTGCCGTGAGCCGCGGTACGAGGGCCCGCTGAATCACCAGGGGAGCGAGGATCGCGACGGCGATGGATCCAGTCAGACCCGCCGGTCCACCGATCGCGGCCGCGTTGGTCGGGTTCATGAAGAGCGTGGACAGCGCGATCGCCACCGTCGCTCCGGCGAACACCGCGCCGATGATCAGCCGGATCTTCCCCAGCGCAACCTCAGGTACGGCGGCCTCCGCCAGCGCCTGGATCGGACGGATCCGGGCCGCGCGGCCGGCGGCGAAGCCGACCGTGATCCGCAGGACGAGGAAGGTCAGGATCGCTGCACCCGCGAAGGGGAGCGGGCCCTGGTCGAACCGCAGCTGGGCCGGCACGATGTCGCCGTCGATCAGCATCCCGAAGATCCAGTTGCCCGCGGTCCGGCCGCAGAGCAGACCGATCAGCAGACCGATCACGCCGACCACCATGGTCTCGGCGATCACCATCTTGGCGACCTGGCCAGGGGTTGCGCCGCTGGCTCGCAGCAACGCGAGTTCGCGCCGCCGTTGGCGGACCGAAAGTCCGATCGTGGCCGAGACCACGAGCGCCATCACCACGGCCACCATCCCACCGAAGACGCCGGACATGATGATGAGCGGGAGGCTCGTCGCGATCCCGCTGTACTCGGCGACGCCGCGGTCGTCTCCGGCGTACGCGCGGATTCCTTCTGGCAGGTCGAGTCGCTTGATCAGGTCCTTCGCCGGCCCGGTCGGAAAGACTCCGATGGCGTCGACACCTGGTGCCATCCGAGCAGCGTCGGCATCGGCGAAGAAGATGGACGGTACGTCGACCTGCCGCTCAGCAGTCGCGATCCCGGCGAGGGTCAAGGTCTGCGGTTGCCCGCTGACGGTCACGGTGACCTGGTCACCGGGCTTGGAAGAACCGACGAGACGCTGGTCAAGCACAACCTGACCACTCAGCGGTGCCCGCCCGGCGGTCAACGTGTACGGCGTGAGGGCCGCGGACGCCCAACCGTGCCCGCTCGACGCACCAGAGTTCACCACAGCTGGGACCGAGCGGTCTGCGATTGCTTTTGCGACTCCCGGCGTACTGGCGAGTTTGGGGGCGAGGGTGGGGTCGACGCGGTGGCGTTCGGGGAAGGGGGCTGAGCCGGAGCCGTTCGGGGGGTGGTAGGCGGGGTCGCCGGTGACGACGATCGGGGCGGCGGCGAGGCGTTGGGGTGGTGCGTTCAGGCGAAGTCCGGTTTCGAGCAGTCCGCCGGCCGCACTGAGCAGGGCGCTGCCGAGCAGGACCGCGACGAAGATCGCGAGGAAGGCGGCGGTCCGGTACCGCAGGGTGGTGAGGGCCAGGCGGATCATGATTCAGCGCTCCGAGGGAGACAGGCTGAGGTGCGCGAGTTCAGCAGCGACAGCCTCGGCGGTCGGTTGGATCGATTCCGAAACGATCTGGCCGTCCACGAGGTAGACGACGCGATCGGCGTACGACGCCGCGACAGGATCGTGGGTGACCATCACAGTGGTCTGCCCGAGATCGCGGATCAGCGCGAGCACTTCCAGCGCGGTGACCGTGTCGAGTGCGCCGGTCGGCTCGTCGGCGAACGTGATCGCCGCCCGCCCGGCCAGTGCCCGCGCGATCGCAACACGCTGCTGCTGACCACCGGACAGCTCACTCGGCCGATGCCGCATCCGCTCGCCCAGACCGACGCGCTGGATCACTTCCGACACCCAGGCGTTGTCCGGCGACCTCCCGGCCAGTGTCAGCGGCAGTACGACGTTCTGGCGCACAGTCAGCGCCGGCATCAGGTTGAACGACTGGAAGACGAAGGCAACGTGTTCACGCCGCAGTTGGGTCAGTGCGGTCTCGTCGAGCCCGCGCAGCGACTGTCCGGCCAGGTGCACGTCACCGGAGGTCGGTGAGTCGAGACCAGCCGCGCAGTGCAGCAGTGTGCTCTTGCCGGAGCCAGACGGGCCCATCACCGCAGTGAAGGAGCCCGCCGCGAACCCGTAGGTCACACCGGCCAGCGCGGTCACCGCGCTGGGACCGGTGCCGTAGACCTTCCGGACGTCGGTGAGCTGGACCGGCGCGTTCACTGCGTGACCAGTACGTCGGACTTGCGGTGGTACGACTCGTTGGTCCACCAGAGGATGCCGACGACCATGCCGAGGCCGATGTCCGACCAGAGCCACCAGGGCCAGTCGAAGTGGCCGAAGGTGGCGAGCACCACCCAGATCACGAACTGCACGACGCAGGTGACCAGCCAGAGCGCACTGGCCGCGCGGAGCGCCATAGTGAGGCCGCGGGCCGGCAGAGCCTCGGTTACGCCGTCGAAGACCTGACGAAGCTCACCGCGGGTTCGCGCGGCGTCAAGGAGTTCGAATCGGTCGAGGGCCTGCGGTGGGGTGAGCTTGCCCTGCCGGACCGCGCTCTCGAGCTTGGCGGCGGCGGACTTCCGGTCCGCGGCGGACAGCTGGACCTGGTCGGGGAGCAACAGGGGTTCGAGCATCGTGTGCATCGGAGGATTCCTTCCGGGAGTGGCTTGATGTGAAATAGCGTATGGGTTGAACAGTTTCTGTCGCCCGGTGTCCAGGACCCGTTTTCGAGGTGGTGCTAGCACCCCTCTGTGCCGATGGCGTCGTACGCGAAGATGGAGACATGACCGAGGACCGCGCGGACCTGCCGCCGGGGCTCGCCCTGTCCTGGGGCGTGCAGCCGGTCCAGCGGCGTGGGCCGAAGCCGGCGCTGTCGGTCGAGCAGATCGTGGCGGCCGGGATCGAGTTCGGCGACCGGGACGGGTTCGAGGCGATCTCACTGCAGAAGATCGCGGCCCACTTCGGCGTCAGTACGAACGCCATGTACCGCTACGTCCGGTCCAAGGACGAGCTGCTCGTGCTGGTCCACGACAAGGCGATCGGGCAGCCGCCGGAGCTACCGTCCGGCTGGCGGGAGGCGGCGACCGCCTGGGTGACCGCCCAGGTCGAGCTGTACGCCGAACGCCCCTGGCTCCTCGATATGCCGATCCACGGTGCGCCCGCGACGCCGAACGCACTGCGCTGGCTCGAGTCGATGCTGCAGGCCATGGCCGACACCGGGCTCAGCCAGCACGACACCTTGGGCTGCCTGATGCTGCTGGACGGGTACGCGCGGAACTACGGCGATCTGGCCCGGCAGCTCGGAGCCGCCGACAACATGCCGGTCCAGGCGGAGCAGGTCGGCCAGTTCCTCGTACCGCGGCTGATCGAGGGTGGCTACCCGATGCTGACCGCCATGTACACGAATCAGGAGTACGAGGACGGCCTCGACGACGACCTCGAGTTCGGTCTCACCCGCATCCTGGACGGTATCCAGGTGCTGATCTCGGGCAAGTCTTAGGGCAGGACGATCCGCACCGGTCCGTTGGCGCGGGCGGCGACCCACTGCAGGTGGAATTCGCTGCCGGGCGCAACTTCCGGGCGGCGATGCGGCTCGGTGCGAAGGTTGACCGGCGCCGTGATTGTGGTCGCAGGCTGCGGTCGGATGCCTCGAGTACGCGTCTCTTCGATGAGGTCAGCCAGGGCTTGTGCAGCCGGCTTCCGTTGGTGGTCGACGGTGAACAGGCCCAAGTCGTACTCGCGATCGGGGAAGTCCAGCAGCCGCCGATCGATGTCGTGCGAGGACCACCAGGTCACACCCCACAACGCCGGGTTGGGCAGCACGGTCTCGACGGTCCGCCGGGTGAACTCGGCCTGCAGCTCCACCGGGATATCCGGTCCGGGTACGCCGATCTCCTGCAGCCATACGGGTCGGGCCGGATCGAGCGAGGTCGCCCTGGCCAGCTCGACCAGGTAGTCGGCGTGGGTGAGCGTGGCCGGTCCGAGGGGACCGTCCACCCGTGAGACCCCGTTGAAAACCCACGAGTGGACAGTGCTCAGGTCACCCAGTTCCACGACATCAACGGGGTGGAACGGGTGGTCCGCCTTGTACCAGGCGTCGTCGAACAGCGAGTGCAGTGCGAGTACGTCGGGTGCCGCCTTCTTCACCGTGGTGAGCAGGTCCTGCGCCCACCCGGTCGAGCTCTCGGAGGTCGTCGTACTGTCCGGCCAGAGGTTGTTGACCTCGTTCCCGAGCGTGATCGCGAAGACGTTCGGCCGGGTCGCGACCGCGCGCGCCACGGCGTCGACGTACGCCGTGAGTCCGTCGCGGATGGTGGCATCGTCGAACAGGCCGGCCTTGTGCCAGGTGAGCACCCAGGACGGCAGGAAGTCGAAGCTGGAGAGGTGGCCCTGGATCAGGTCGACCGCGACGCCCAGGCCGTGTTCGGCGGCGGCGTCGATGGTGTCCAACAGGTCCTCGATCGCGCGCTCGCGGATGATCGCCCGGTTCGGCTGGATCCACGGCCAGACCGGGAACACCCGGACGTGGTCGAGGCCGATCCCGGCCAGGTCCGCGAAGTCCCGTCGGACCGCGTCACCGTCGTAGTCGAGCCAGCTGTAGAACCAGCCGGCCGAGGGGACGTAGTTCGCGCCGAACCGGGGCGAGACGGGATCCGAGGACATATCGACGATGCTAAATCGGTTTAGGAAGCCGAGCAAGCTCAGGCCGGGGGAGCGGTCGACTCGCGGACGGTCAGGACTGGGTCGGCGGTGCGGCGGTTGATCACCTGGGTGGGGTCGGCGATGACCTCGAGCAGCACCTCGGCGGCCTGGCGGCCGAAGTCGAAGGTGTCGCGGGACAGCGCGGTCAGGGCCGGGTGCATCAGCTGGGTCAGGATCGAGTCGTCGAAGGCAACGATCGACAGGTCGCCGGGGACGGACACGCCCATCTCCATCGCGACGCCGAGCCCGGCCACCGCCATCACGTCGCTGTCGTAGACGATCGCGGTCGGGCGGTTCGCCTGGGAGAGCAGCTTGCGAGTCGTTGCCGCGCCCTCGGCGTCGCTGAAGTCGGTGGTCAGCGAGGGTGCATCGATCAGCCCGAGCCGCGGTGCGGCGTCGCGGACGGCCCGGATCCGGCGCTGGGTGTGCTGGAACACCGGCGTACCGGCGACGTGGGCGATCCGGCGGTGGCCGAGCGCGGCCAGGTACTCCACGATCGAGAGCATCGCGTCCCGGTCGTCCGCCCAGACGGACGCGAGCGCGCCCTTGCCGCCGCGGCCGCCGATCACGACGGCCGGCAGCTCGAGCGCCTTCAGCTCGTCGACCCGCAGGTCCTTCACGGTCAGGTCGACCAGGATCACGCCGTCGACGCGGTGCTCGGAGGCCCAGCGGCGGTAGACCTCGATCTCCGCCTTGGTGTCCTCGACGATCAGCAACTGCAGCGAGATCGACTCCGCGGACAGACCGGACTGCACGCCGGAGAGCAGGTGGGCGAAGAACGGCTCGACCCCGAGCGTGCGGGCCGGCCGGGCGATCACCATGCCGACCGAGTCGACCCGGCCCTCACCGAGCGCCCGCGCCGCACTGTGCGGCCGCCAGCTCATCTGCTCGGCGATCTTCAGGATCCGCTCCCTGGTCGCGTCGCTGACGCCCGGCCGCCCGTTCAGCGCGAACGACACCGCGCCCTTGGACACTCCGGCCCGGTTCGCGATGTCGGCGATCGTCGGTCTGGCCATCCGGCACCTCCCTCCGAGACTGTCTGTCTCCCCTTGACAGCGGATTCTACGATGTGGATAGTGCAGGAGCTATACCGGTTTATCAAACCCAGGAGAATCCATGCGTAGACGCCGTCTGGCGCCGGTGGCCGCCCTCGCCGCCGCTGCCCTCACTCTGGCTGGTTGCGGCCTCGGATCCGACTCCGGCAGCGACAGTGGGGGCTCGAAGCCGACCGTCGGCGCGGATGCACAGGTGACCGGTGAGGTCAGCTTCCAGACCTGGGCCCTGAAGCCGAAGTTCACGACGTACGTCGAGGGCGTGATCAAGGCCTTCGAGGCGAAGTACCCGGGCACGAAGGTCACCTGGCTGGACCAGCCCGGCGACGGCTACGACAAGAAGGTGCTGAGCCAGGCGTCGGCCGGTCAGCTGCCGGACGTGACCAACCTGCCGCCCGACTTCGCGCTCTCGCTGGCCAAGCAGAACATGCTGCTCGACGTCGGCGCCGCCGATCCGAAGATCAAGGACGAGTACGTCGAGGGCGGCGTACAGGCGTACGAGTACCAGGGCATGGACGGTACGTTCGGCTACCCCTGGTACCTGAACACCGACATCGACTACTGGAACTCGACCAAGTTCGCCGCGGCCGGGCTCGATGTGAAGAACCCGCCGAAGACGTTCGACGAGCTGCTCGCGGCCGCCAAGGTCATGCACGACAAGACCGGCGGCAAGGAGTACCTGATGAGCCGGCTGCCCGGCATCGGTGACTTCACCAACGCCGGCGTCAAGATCGTCTCCGACGACGGCAAGAAGTTCGTCTTCAACACCCCTGAGGCCGCCGCGCTGCTGGACAAGTACCGCGACGCCTACAAGGCCGGCTATCTGCCGCGCGACATCCTGACCCAGGAGTACCTGGGCAACTCCAAGCTCTTCACCCAGGGCAAGGTCGCCTGGACCACCGGTGGTGGCAACGCGATCCAGGACTTCCAGAAGGACAACCCGTCGCTGAAGGGCAAGGTCGTCCCGTCGCCCGCGCTCGACACCCCGCCGCTGTACGTGCAGGGCCTGTCGGTGTCGGCGAAGACCAAGAACCAGGCGGCCGCGATCGCGCTGGCCCGGTTCGTCACCAACGCGGAGAACCAGGCCGCGTTCGCCAAGATCGTGAACATCTTCCCGTCCACGAAGGCGTCGGCCTCGGACCCCTACTTCTCGAAGAGCGACGGTACGCCGGAAAGTGACGCGAAGGTGCTCGCCTTCGAGTCGCTGGCCAAGGCGAAGGTGCTGCAGCCGCCGGTAATCAGTGGTGCGACCAACGACTTCATCGGTCAGCAGATCTCGCTCGCGATCTCAGGCAAGCTCTCGTCCCAGGCAGCCCTCGACGCGGCGGTGGCGAAGGCCAACCAGCTCCTCACGCAGTAATGCGCTACAACCGGTGGTTCACCCCGTGGGTGCTGGTGATCCCAGCACTCACGTGGTTGCTGGTGTTCAACCTGTGGCCGTCGATCAACACCGTCATCCTGTCGTTCACGAACGCCAGGCCGATCGGCGGCGGCCACTTCGTCGGGCTGAAGAACTTCGAGACCCTCCTGCATGACGAGCAGCTGCGCTGGGCGTTGCTGAACAGCGTCATCTACATGGTGGTCTGCCTGCCGTTCCTGACCGTCCTGCCGCTGTTCCTCGCCGTACTGGTGGAGAAGAAGTTGCCCGGGATCACCTTCTTCCGGACCGCCTTCTACACACCGGTGGTGGCGTCGGCGGTCGTGGTGGCGCTGATCTGGCAATGGATCCTGGACGATCGCGGTCTGGTCAACGGACTGGCCGAGAAGCTCGGCGTGATCTCCGGCCCGTTGCCGTTCCTCTCGGACCAGTGGCTGTTGTTGCTCAGCGCAATCAGTCTGACGATCTGGAAGGGGCTCGGGTACTACATGATCATCTACCTGGCCGCTCTCGGGAACGTCGGTCGTGAGCTGCACGAAGCGGCGGCAGTCGACGGTGCGGGTTCGTTCCGGCGGTTCGTTCACATCACGATCCCCGGCGTACGCGGGACGATGATCCTGATCTCGATCCTGATCTCGGTGTCGGCGCTGCGGGTGTTCTCCGAGTTGTTCATCCTCAGTGGTGGCAAGGGTGGTCCGGGTGGGCGGGACAACTCGGTGGTGATGCTGATCCAGCAGTACAGCCAGGGCTTCGAAGGCAACCTCGGGTACGCCTCGGCGTTGTCGATCGTGCTGTTCTTCGTGACCGTCGTACCGATGCTGGTGCTGGCGCGGCTCAACCGTCGAGGGGCGGAAGCATGAGCGTTGTGACTGATCCGGCTCGGCCTGCGGTGCGTCCGGAGGTTCCCGGTCCTGGTGGGCGGCGTCGCGGTTCCTTTGGCTTCAACACTGTGTCGCCGCGCGAGAAGGTCGTCCGGTATCTGCTGCTGGTGTTCGTACTGCTGATTACGATCGGGCCGTTCCTGTGGCAGCTGTCGACCTCGCTGAAGGGGTCCGGGGAGGACATCTACACCCGGATCCCGCGGCTGCTGCCGGCTCAGCCGACGTTCGATCATTACAAGGAAGTCACCGACACGATCCCGGTGCTGGACTACGCGCGGAACTCGCTGGTCGTGGCATTCCTCGTTGTCGGCGGCAACGTTCTTGGTGCATCGCTGGCTGGGTTCGCGTTGTCGCGGTTGCAGTTCCGGGGGCGTCGGTTGGTGCTCGGGTTGTTTCTGGCGACTCTGGTGCTGCCGGGTGAGGTCACGATCATCTCGCAGTACGTGACGGTGCGGGAGTTCGGACTGGCTAACACGCTGTTCGGTGTCGCGCTGCCCGGCATGATCGGTGCGTTGAACGTGTTGCTGATGTACAACGCGTTCAGGTCCCTGCCGATCGAGGTTGACCATGCCGCGATCGTGGACGGCGCGAACGCGTGGCAGCGGTTCATTTACATCGGTCTGCCGTCGGTGCGCGGGACGATCAGCGTGGTCGCGATCTTCGCGTTCATCGGCGCATGGGACGACTTCCTCTGGCCGCTGATCGTGCTCACCGACCCGAACAAGTACACGCTGACCGTGGGCCTCCAGTACCTGTCCGGCACCTTCAGCAACAACCCCCGCCTCATCGCCGCCGGCACGATGATCGCCTTCATCCCCATCGTCATAGTCTTCGCCACCCTCCAACGCTTCTTCTTCAAAGGCGTCGAGGAAGGCGCCGTCAAGGGCTGAACCTGTACTTGGGGGCGCGCGTGTGGTCCGCCCCACGCGTGCTGCGCGGCCGCTCTCCTCGTCGCTGCGCTCCTCACCGCGCCCGCTCCGCGCGCTCCCGCCCGCCCCAGGGGCGCGCGCTGTCGCGCTTCATCGACTACACCGGGGTCCCGGGGCACGTGGTGATGTGAGCTGGCCGGTGGCGGGGTGCGCGCGTGGTCCGCCCCACGCGTGCTGCGCGGCCGCTCTCTTCGTCGCTCCGCTCCTCACCGCGGCCGCTCCGCGCGCTCCCACCCGCCCGGGTGCGCGCTGTCGCGCTTCATCGACTACACCGTGGCTCCGGGCATTGTGGTGATGTGAACCAAGCGGTGATGGGGTGCTCCTCGCAAGAGCGCGTGCTGTCCCGCCTCGCCGTCTGCACCGTGGTTGCGTGGTGAGGCGACCCAGCCCGGTTGACCGCGGGATTCTGCTCGTTCGTCCCAGCGGTGCCGCGCTACCGCGTAATTGTCAGCGTGGATCTAGCTGGAGGCGGGCGACCTGTTGAGGCGTTCGACGTCAGCCGAGGACCAAGCGCTCGTCGCCGAAATTCGCGACGATCTCGATCCGGCCGCCTAGCGCCTCGACGTACTTCTGGATCGTGCTCAGCTCGGAACGGCTCAACTCACCACGCTCGATCGACGACACCGCCGCCTGGCTGATGTGCATCGCGTCAGCCAGTTGGACCTGCGTCAGGCCCTGGTGCCGCCGCACTTCCTTGAGCCGATAGGCGCGTTGCTCGGCCCGAGCAGCCTCGCGATGAGCAGTGACCCGCGCTTCAGCCTCCGGGGTGGTGATCCGTTCCGACCGCACGCTGTCCCATGAGCGGTGTGCCATTCTTCTACTCCTTCGCCGAGTGTGAATATCCCTTGCGTGCAGGTTGTCTAGCCTCCTAGTTGGTCCGGGCTGTCAGCCCAGTCCGGATTCCGTTCCAGATTGGCCAGCCAGTCGTCGAACAGATCGTCCGCGATCGGGATGTTCTCGTCGTACCACTCAGTCCACCGATTCTCCTTGCTGCCACCGATCAGGAGCACAGCATGAGTCTGCGGGTCGAACGCGAACAGCACGCGAAGCTTGCCGCACCGTAGTTCCTTCATGTTGGAGTGCCGCGAACCCTCGATCGTGTCAACGGTCGGTCGTGGTGTCGCCGGTCCATGCTCGGCCAGTAGATCAATGCGGCCGGCGAGTGGCTCGAAGTCTTTGTCCGGCAACGAGTCCAGCCACTTCTGGCACCCGTCTAGGACGCAGATCGCGTACTCCATCGCGCCAACGATACAAGATCCAGTTTATATAAGCTAGGTCTTGTTTTCCTGTCGGGCGCTTACGTGCTGCTCGGTCGTGTCCTCGGGGATCCATTCCAGGAGGTCACCCGGTTGGCAATCGAGGACTTCGCACATGGCTTCCAAGGTGCTGAAGCGGACTGCTTTGGCTCGGCCGTTTTTGAGGACTGCGACGTTGGCCGGCGTCAGACCGACCTTTTCGGCGAACTCGCCGACGCTCATCTTTCGTTTGGCCAGTTCGACGTCGATGCGGACCACGATCGGCATCAGATGACTGCTTCCATGTCGGTGCGCAGCGTCGTTGCCTGTTGCAACAAGGCGCGCAGTACGACGACCAGCAGGATCAGAACCCCGCCGACCAGCATCATGCCGGTCATGACGATCGGCAGCGCGGGATCGGTGGCGAGCAGGCCCAGGTAGATGTAGACGCCGAAGAACAGCACCCAACCGATACCGAGCGCCCACACGATCGCGTCGACCCAGGCAAAGGCCGCCGTACTGAAGATGCGGTCGGCGGTGACGAGGGTGAGCAGCTTCCAGGTGCAGATGATCACGGCCTGGACGCAGAGCAACTCCACGATCGACCAGATCGTCAGCGGCCAGCGCAGATAGGCCATCTCCGGATCCTCGCGCGCCATGTACGCGAACTGCCCCGGCATGCTCATCACCTGCGCCACCACCAACCCCGCGAACAACAGCACAAGCAGGACCCGCAGCGGCCACACCACCCGATTCAGCAGTCTCATGGATCGACTGTCGGCCACTATCTATCGACAGTCAATAGATCCAGGACGATTGCAGCCAACGAACTTGTTCGTAACGAACATGTTCGTTACCGTCAGAGCATGACGGAAGAACCGAAGAGTCGACGAGAGCGCCCGGCCAAGGCACCCCTCAACCGGCGCGGGATCGTGGCAGTCGCGGTCGAGATCATGCGGACCGAGGGCCTCGACCGCGTGACGATGCGGCGACTCGCGAAGGAGCTCGATACCGGCCCGGCCTCGCTGTACGTCTACTTCCGCAACACGGCCCTGCTGCACGCCGCCGTACTCGACGACCTGCTCGGTGCAGTCGACCTGTCGCCGGTCGAGGCCGACGGAGATTGGCGCGACCGGTTGGAGGCAGTGCTGGCGTCGTACACGCGAGTGCTGTTCGAGTACCCGAGTCTCGCCCGATCCGCGGTGTCGACGCGGCCAGCGGGGGAGAACTATCTCCGGCTGGTGGAGGGCCTGCTCGCGCTGCTGGACGAGGGCGATGTGCCACCGCCACAGGCGTCCTGGGGTCTCGACCTGCTGTTGCAGGTGGCAACGGCGACGGCAGCCGAACACGCCGGTGGCGACGACCCGGACCAGTGGGATGCGATGACCGCCGCGATGCGCGCGGTCCGGCCCGAAACACACCCGCGGATTGCCGCGCTGGGGGAGGACCTTCTCGGCGGTGCCGGGCAGCGATCGTCCTGGGGCGTCCGTGTCCTGATCAACGGAGTCCTTGCCACTCCACGTACTGAAGGAGATGCGACATGACCACCCACCACGCAATCGCGATCATCGGCGCGGGCCTCGGCGGCCTGACGCTGGCACGGATACTGCACGTCAACGGCATCGAGGCCGCTGTCTACGAGCTCGACTCGTCACCCACCGCCCGCACGCAAGGCGGCATGCTCGACATCCACGAGGACTCCGGCCAAGCCGCACTGAAGGCAGCCGGCCTGTACGACGAGTTCCTCCGCATCATCATGCCCGGCGGCGAGTCGATGAAGCTCTACGGCCAAGACGCCGTACTGCGCTACTCGGACGATGACCGTGATGGCGGCCGGCCGGAGGTGCATCGCCGGGACCTGCGCGACCTGTTGATCGGCAGTCTGTCGGACGGTGTCATTCGGTGGGGTTCGAGGGTTGTCGAGATCTCGGACGATCGGGTGGTGCGGCTCGCGGACGGCAGGACGTTCACCGCGGAGCTGCTGGTCGGTGCCGACGGCGCTTGGTCCAAGGTTCGACCGCTCGTCTCGGACGCGATGCCGGCGTACACGGGTCTCTCGTTCGTGGAGTTCGATCTGCGGGATCCCGACGTACACCCGGACAGCGCCGAGTTGATCGGCGCGGGCGCCATGATGGCGCTCGGCGACGGCCGCGGCTTCCTGGCCCACCGCGAACCCGACCGCCTCCATGTGTACGCCGCCCTTCGTACGGACGCGGACTGGTCGACCAGACCCATCACCAAGGAGTCCTTGCTGACCGAGTTCCCGGGCTGGGACGAGCGTTTCCTCCGCCTCATCCGCGAGTCCGACGGCGCCCTGACCCCGCGCCCGATCCACGCTCTCCCCGTCAGCCACCAATGGAAACGAGTCCCCGGCATCACCCTCCTAGGCGACGCCGCCCACCTCATGTCCCCCTTCGCCGGCGAAGGCGCCAACCTAGCCATACAAGACGCCGCAGACCTAGCCGCAGCCCTCCTAGCCAACCCCCACAACCTCGAGACCGCCCTCGAGTCCTACGAGTCCACCCTCTTCCCCCGCTCCCACCAATCCGCCACCGAATCCGCCGCCAACCTAGCCCTCTCCTTCGCCCCAGACGCCCCGGCAGGCATCCTCAACTTCTTCACGACCATGCCACCAAGGGACTAGCGCCGCGTACTCGGTGGCCCGTCGGGCTGCATGGGCCATTCCTGAAGCGTCTGGGTGCGGTCAGCCGGCGATGCGGTGAGTTTCGAGATATTCGCGCACCGCTTCCCTTACCACTTCGCTCGGAGTGGTGTGGCTTTGCTCGGCGAAGGCAAGCAGGTCGGCGTCGAGTGCACGCGGAAATCGCACCTGCCTCACAGGCGACTTCTCGCCTGGCGGTGCGGTGGGATCGATCGATGGCCGCCCGCCGCGGGAACGCTCGATCAGGTCTCGTCCGAACTCGGTCGCCGCCTTGCCGCGCAGCGCAGTCTTTGAGTTCTCGGGCAGTTGCATGTCGTGCTCAGCCCACTCGGCAGCAGCGTCGTAGTCGTGAGTCATCACTGTTCCTCCTTCATGCGCTCAAGGTGCTTGGAACGGGCAACCATCACGTGGAACACGTGCACATCGCGAGGCGGACTGATCTCAACCATGACCTCCAGGAGGTCGCCGCCGAGTTGACGTGGTGGACCGATGAACAGGGTTGGTCGAATCGTCGCCGGCGGCCGTGGTTCGTCGAACTCCTCCTCCACGTAGTACGCATGTGCTATCGCATGCAGCGCATCTTCACGATCGACACCGTGCTTGTCTGCGCTGGGTGCCTATGTGATGGCCATGTGAATAGTGTACGACACAACATGGTTTTGTATGACATAACGCCACGAGGTTTTGTGTTACACAACCCAACGTACTTCGTTGGATCGTCGATGTCTGCCTTTGGGTGTGAGTCACCTGTGGGAGGCGGTGGGGTGGACTTGGCCGGTGTATTTTTCGCCTGGGCCGGCGCCTGGGGCGTCGGGGATCTCGCTGGATTCTCGGAAGGCCAGCTGGAGGGAGCGGAGGCCGTCTCGGAGGGGGGCGGCGTGGTGGTGGCCCAGGGAAGGGGAAGCGGCGTCGAGGAGGCCGGCTAGGGCGTCGATCAGGGAGCGGGCTTCGTCCAGGTCCTTGTGGTCGGGGAGGTCTTCGGCCAGGCCGAGGTTGACGGCGGCGGCGCTCATCAGGTGCAGGGCGGCGGTGGAGATGATCTCGACGCTCGGTACGTCGGCGATGTCGCGCGATACCGTCGACAGTGGATCGGGTGAAGTGGCACCTGGATCGGTCATGCTGCTACTCTTACACGGCGACCGACCTGGTCCGATGGTGACCCCTGAGCGGAATACTCAAGGCGAGCCAACGGTTCAAGTCTAAGCGGAGGGCCACCTCCCACCCAGTCGATGAAGAGTCGGCGGGTCCCGGTCACGCTGAGAGATTCTGGAGGACATCCGGAGAATCGAGGCGATCGTACGGCGTAGCTCGCAGGAGCCGTCGTCGATCTGGGAATTGGGCCTTCGTGTGATCGCACGAGGGCCTTCGTGTTTTCCAGGGGGACTTCGGAGATCACGAGGTGGCACCAGTAACTAGAACAACCCAGGAGGACCCATCACCATTGAACTGCGCGTCAACGAGCGCATCCGCGTTCCCGAGGTGCGACTGGTCGGACCGAACGGTGAGCAGGTAGGCATCGTCCGGATCGAGGACGCACTTCGGCTGGCACAGGAAGCTGATCTCGACCTGGTCGAGGTTGCAGCCACGGCACGCCCGCCGGTCTGCAAGCTGATGGATTTCGGCAAGTACAAGTACGAGACCGCGCAGAAGGCGCGCGAGTCCCGCCGGAACCAGACCAACACCGTCATCAAAGAGATGAAGCTGCGGCCGAAGATCGACCCGCACGACTACGAGACCAAGAAGGGTCACGTCGTACGGTTCCTGCGTGCCGGTGACAAGGTCAAGATCACCATTATGTTCCGTGGGCGCGAGCAGTCCCGGCCCGAGCTCGGGTTCCGGTTGCTGCAGCGGCTGGCCGAGGACGTGAGCGAGCTCGGATTCGTCGAGTCGTCGCCGCGGCAGGACGGCCGGAACATGATCATGGTGCTCGGACCGCACAAGAAGAAGTCCGAGGCGCGCGTGGACGTGGAAGCCGAGAAGGCGAAGAAGCAGGCCGAGCGTGAAGCCGAGCAGGAAGCGGAGCGCGTCGAACGCGCCGAGCAGGTGCAGGCACACGAGGCCGAGCGCGCCGCCGGCCAGACGAAGAAGCCGAAGGGTCCGGCAGACAACCTCGACCCGGAGTGACGTGTCGCTCCGGCCGCCGAGAGCGTCGGCCGGAGCTGGTCACCCGAAGATCGAGTCAACGAAAAGAATCTCAGGAGCACAACAGCCATGCCGAAGATGAAGACCCACTCGGGGATGAAGAAGCGTGTCCGGGTCACGGGCTCGGGCAAGATCCGCCGCGAGCAGACCGGTATCCGCCACCTCGCCGAGGCGAAGTCGTCCAAGCGCAAGCGTCGCCTGTCCGGCACCGTCGAGGTCGCGCCGTCGTTCGCGAAGAAGGCCAAGAAGCTCCTCGGCATCTGAGCAGCACCCTTACCCCCCGAACATCCCCGCCGAGTGGGCCCTAGTCCGGCTCCGGCGCAGAAATACAAGGAGTAACACCTCATGGCACGCGTGAAGCGGGCGGTCAACGCCCACAAGAAGCGCCGGGTCGTACTGGAGCAGGCCAGCGGTTACCGCGGCCAGCGCTCGCGGCTGTACCGCAAGGCCAAGGAGCAGGTCACCCACTCGCTCGTCTACGCCTACCGCGACCGCAAGGCGCGCAAGGGCGACTTCCGCAAGCTGTGGATCCAGCGGATCAACGCTGCGGTCCGGGCCGAGGACCTGACCTACAACCGCTTCATCCAGGGCCTGCGGCTCGCCGAGGTCGAGGTCGACCGCAAGATCCTCGCCGACATGGCTGTCAACGACCCGGCCGCGTTCTCCGCGCTGGTGCAGGTGGCCAAGGCCGCCCTCCCGGCCGACGTGAACGCGCCGAAGTCCGACGCCGCGGCCTGAGCAACACCCCGCAAGTAAGCACTTACAAGTGGCGAGCCCTGGTCTGCTGACCGCACAGTCTGTGCGGATCAAGCAGGCCCGGCGGCTCGCCACTCGTGCGTTCCGGCGCAAAACCGGCCGCTTCCTGGTCGAAGGCCCGCAGGCGGTCCGCGAAGCCCTCGAACACCGCGAGCTCGTCCTCGAGGTGTACGCCGAACCCGCCGTCGCCGAGCGCCATCGTGACCTCCACGACCTCGCCGCGAGCGCCAACGTGCCGTGGTTCGAAGTCAACCGCGCGGCCATCGAGGCCCTCAGTGAGACCGTCACCTCCCAAGGCGTCGTCGCCGTCTGCTCACTCGTCGACGTGCCGCTGGCACTCGGACCCACCACCAAGCTGGTGGCCGCAGGCGTTCAGGTCCGTGACCCCGGCAACGTCGGCACCCTGATTCGTACGGCGGACGCCGCCGGTGCGGATGCCGTCGTACTGTCGTCCGAGTCCGTGGATCCACATAATCCGAAGGCGGTCCGGGCCAGCGTGGGCAGCATCTTCCATGTACCCGTCGTCGTCGATGTGGACATCGCCGCGGCCGCCAAGGCCTGGCGGGATCAAGGCCTGCAGGTGCTCGCAGCCGATGGGTACGGCGCGACCGACCTCGACACGTGTATCGATGACGGCACGCTCGCCAAGCCCACGGTCTGGCTCTTCGGCAACGAGGCCCACGGCCTCCCGGACGGCATCGACGCGATCGTCGACCAGTCGGTCAAGGTCCCGATCTACGGCCGCGCCGAATCCCTCAACCTCGCCACCGCCGCGGCGATCTGCCTCTACGCCTCCGCCCGGTCGCAACGGCGTTGACGGCCGCACCGGCGGCGTGTCAATTTAGAGCCAGCGCGCGCCAGGGCGCCTCCTCTCCGCGGCAAGCACCGAGTGCACCTGGGACAACTGCAAGACCCACAATTGGCCGGTGACCCCTTCGGGACGGCCTGGTTCAGCGGAGCGGGCTGCCCTGGAAGGACTGTCGATGTCGACCACACCCCTGCCTGCCAAAGCCAGCCTCAGCCAGTTGCGCGCCCAGGCCAAGGACCTCCGCAAGGCCGTCGTCAAAGGCCGGCCGGATGCGATCGAGCGGATCCGGGAGCAGCACCGCGACCCGGAGAACTTCACTCTCCGGGATGCGCAGCTGACGATCGCCCGCGAGTACGGCCTGGCCAGTTGGGGCGAGCTGATGGAGAAGGTAGCCACCGAGCTGGTCGAGGGCCGCGAACTGCACAGGTACTTCGGTGTCGAGCTCAACAACGAGACCTGGGACCTCCTCGAGCAGATCGACGAGACCAGCCCACTCCTCGACCAGGAACGCGTCCTGTACGGCGCGTACGCCGCCTGCCTGCACTGGCTCGAAGCCGGCAACGAAGCGAACCACGCACGCGCCGAGCACCTGATCGCCCGGGTCGCCCTCCGGATCGGTCGGGCCGAGCTCGGGCTGCAGCACGCCAAGCGGTGTCTGCAACTGGTCCAGGACCACCCGGATCAGATGGCTGACTGGGACGAGCCGTTCGCGCGGGAGGCGCTCGGCCGTGCGCTCGCGGCGACCGGCTCCCGCGATCAGGCGCTGGCTGAGCGGCACCGGGCCGAGGAGCTCACGCAGCAGGTTGCCGGCGACGGCGACCGCGAGGTGCTGCTGACCGAGCTCGCCAAAGAACCGTGGTTCGGACTCACTTCTTGACGCGGGCCTGGAGCCCGTCGAGCAGGGCGTCCAGCCCGAACACGAAGGTCTGGGTCAGCGCCGCGTCCAGGTCCTGCCGGGTCCGGCGCCGGACCGACGCCTGCATCTCGGGGTAGTCGGTGGCGATGGCCTCCGCCTGGCTCAGCATCCCCTCGGCCCACTCGTCCATCGACTGACCCGACCGCCGGACCATCTCGCGGGTGGCGACCTCGGCGCTGACGGTGCCGAGCACGTACGACATCACGCTGCTCATCGCGAGATCGACATCGTGCTCGGAGAAACCGGCGGCACCGAACAGCACCAGACCGCGCGAGCCCAGGCCCATCGCGTTCGGCCCGACGCTCGGCCGCGTGTACATGACCTCGGGCAGCCAAGGATGCCGCAGTACGGCGGAACGCAGGCTGTGCCCGAACAACAGGGCACCGCTGCGCCACCCGGCCAGCTCCGGTTCGGGTACGTCGATCTCGCCCCAGATCTCGTCGATCAGCAGGTCGATCAGGTCGTCCTTCGTCGGCACGTGCCAGTAGAGGCTGGTCGCGCCCGAACCGAGCTTGGCGGCCAGCTTCCGCATGCTCAGTCCGGCCAGGCCGTCCGCATCGAGGGTCTCCATCGCGACCTTCACGATCTGGTCCCTGGTGAGCGTCTCGCGAGCCGGTGCCGTGGCGCGCTGCCGGGTCCAGACCGATTCCTTCATGACGCCATCTTAGCCAATGCACTGGAACACTGTGCGAGTCTTGTCGTACAGTGTGCGAGTGACTAGTACACCGTTCGAGTCTGCTGACACCTCCACAGCGACCGGTCATCCGCGACGCTGGTGGATTCTGCTGATCCTGTGCCTGGCCGTGATGGTGCTCGTCGTCGACAACACCGTCCTCAACCTGGCCATCCCGTCACTGATGCGGGACCTGGATGCGACGCCCCAGGACATCCAGTGGGTGATCGACGCCTACATCCTGGCGTTCGCCGGACTGCTGCTGACCGCGGGCAGCCTGTCCGACCGGTTCGGCCGGCGGAAGATGCTGCTGATCGGGCTGGTCCTGTTCGGGGCCGCGTCCTTGCTGGCGACGATGGCCGAGACGCCCTGGCAGCTGATCGCCTGCCGCGGGCTGATGGGTGTCGGCGGCTCGCTGCTGATGCCGAGCACGCTGTCGCTGCTGTTCACGGTGTTCCCGCCGGAGGAGCAGCGCAAGGCGATGGCCGGCTGGTCGATGGTCGCGATGGTCGGTGTCGTGGCCGGCCCGACCGTTGGCGGCGTACTGCTGAACCACTTCTGGTGGGGCTCGATCTTCCTGATCAACGTGCCGATCGCGGTACTGGCGATCATCGGGACGGTGGCCCTGATCCCGGAGTCGAAGGGCCCGGCGCGCGATGTCGACCCGGCCGGTGCGGTGCTCTCGATCGTCGGTATGGCGGCGATCGTGTGGGCGATCATCTCGATCCCGGCCGACGGGTTCGGCTCTGCCAAGGTGCTCGGCGGGCTGGCCGTCGGGGTGGTGGCGCTGACCGGATTCGCCCTGTGGGAGAAGCGAAGTGAGCATCCGATGGTGCCGCTCGCGCTGTTCCGGGACCGGAACTTCAGTGGGACCAGCTTCTCGATCGTGCTGCTGTCGTTTACCGCCGGTGGGTTGCTGCTCGCGTTGACGCAGTACCTGCAGTTCGTGCTCGGGTACACGCCGTTGAAGGCCGGCCTGGCGTTGATCCCGTACGCCGTGGCCGCGACCGTGTTCAACGGATTGGGCGCGACGCTGGGCAAGAAGATGGCGGACCGGAGCCTGATCTCGCTCGGACTGGCGATCATCGCCGTGAGCTTCGGGATCATGTCCCAGGTCTCCGACTCGAGTGGTTACGGCCTGCTGATCATCGGCCTGCTCGTGATGGGCGTCGGTGGTGGACTGGCCGGACCCGCGGCGTACACGCTGCTCATGCAGTCTGTGCCGGCGGATCATCGCGGGGTTGGTTCCGCGATGAACGACACCGTCCAGCAGACCGGGGCTGCGTTGTCGGTGGCCGTACTGGGGAGTGTGCTGGCTGGGGCGTATTCGTCCGCGCTGCCGGACTCGGTGCCTGAACAGGCCCGCAAGTCCATCGCGGACACCCTGGCTCTCGGTCCTGACTTCATGCCTGCGGCCCGCACCGCATTCGTGGATGCGATGTCGATCGCGATGACTGTTGGCGCCGTCGGTGCGGTAGCTGGTGCGGTGGTTGCATTGGTCGTGCTGCCTCGCCGACAGGCCAAGGCGGACGCGGCGGACCTGGTCTCGGCCGGGGACGACTCGGCCGGCTGAATCCACAGGCTTGTGGACACCGATTCACGCTCTTGGGGTTCTGGTTTCTAGACTGCAATCCGCAGAAGTTCCAAAACCCCGAGAGCGAGCCATGTCCGGTCCCAACACTGATTACGACCCGGTCGAAGTGACGCCGCTGCATGCCGAAGAGGTGGAGCGGAGCCGCGACGAGGCGCTGAAGGCGTTTACCGGGGCGGCCGATCTGGCTGCCCTGCAGGAAGCGAAGGTCACGCACCTCGGGGAGAAGTCGCCGATCGCGCTGGCGAACCGGGAGATCGGCGCGCTGCCGCCGCAGGGCCGCAAGGAGGCCGGTCAGCGGATCGGCGCGGCCCGGAAGGCGATCAACGAGGCCTTCGCCGGCCGCCTCGCCGTGCTCGAGGCCGAGCACGAGGAGCGGATGCTGGCCACCGAGCGCGTCGACGTGACGCTGCCGTGGCACACCCCCGAGCTCGGCGCGCGGCACCCGCTCTCGCTGATCTCCGACCAGGTCGCGGACGTCTTCACCGCGCTCGGCTGGGACGTCGCCGAAGGCCCCGAGGTGGAGGCCGAGTGGCTGAACTTCGACGCCCTGAACTTCCAGCCCGACCACCCGGCCCGGCAGATGCAGGACACGTTCTTCGTCGAGCCGGCCGGCTCCGGCAAGGTGCTGCGGACCCACACCTCTCCGGTGCAGGCCCGCTCGATGCTGACCCGGAAGCCACCGATCTACGTGATCTGCCCGGGCCGCGTGTTCCGCACCGACGAGCTGGACGCGACCCACACGCCGGTCTTCTACCAGGTCGAGGGCCTGGTCGTGGACGAGGGCATCACGCTCGCGCACCTGAAGGGCACGCTCGACCACTTCGTCGTCTCGATGTTCGGCGAGGGCCTGGAAGCACGCCTGCGGCCGAACTTCTTCCCGTTCACCGAGCCGTCGGCCGAGGTGGACCTGAAGTGCTTCGTCTGCCGCGGCGCATCCGTCGGCAACCCGGACCGCCCGTGCCGCACCTGTGGCAGTGAGGGCTGGATCGAGTGGGGCGGCTGCGGCGTGGTCAACCCGCGCGTCCTGCAGGCCTGCGGCATCGACACCGACCGCTACTCGGGCTTCGCGTTCGGGATGGGGCTGGAGCGGACGCTGATGTTCCGCAACGGCGTCGAGGACATGCGGGACATGGTCGAGGGTGATGTGCGGTTCAGCCGCCAGTTCGGGATGGAGATCTGATGCGGGTCCCACTGTCATGGCTTCGTGAGTACGTCGACCTCCCGGCCGGAGTCACCGGCCGCGACGTCGGGGAGAAGCTGATCCGGGCCGGCCTCGAGGTCGAGACCGTCGAGGAGTCGGACCTCAAGGGCCCGCTCGTGGTCGGCAAGGTGCTCACGTACGAGAACGAGCCGCAGAAGAACGGCAAGACCATCCGCTGGTGCTCGCTCGACATCGGCAAGGACGAGCCGCAGTGGGTCGTCTGCGGTGCGCACAACTTCGAGATCGGTGATCTCGTGGTCGTCGTACTGCCGGGTGCGGTGCTGCCCGGTGGGTTCGCGATCTCCGCGCGCAAGACGTACGGCCATGTCTCCAGCGGCATGATCTGCTCCAGCACGGAGCTCGGCCTCGGTGACGACGGTACGCACGGCATCGTCGTACTGGAGCCGGGTGAGGCCGAGGTGGGCGATGACGCGATCGAGCTGCTGTCGTTGAGCGACGACGTACTCGACATCGCGGTCACGCCGGACCGTGGGTACTGCCTCTCGATCCGTGGGGTCGCGCGCGAGGCGGCGACGGCGTACGGCGTTGCCCTGAAGGACCCGGCGGATCTTTCGCTGACCGGATCCGGTGCGGGTGGGTACCCGGTGCGGGTGGATGACTCCGAGGCCTGCAGTGTGTTCGTGACCCGGACGGTGACCGGGATCGACCCGAAGGCGTTGTCGCCGCGGTGGCTGCAGAAGCGGCTGCTCGCGACCGGGATGCGGCCGATCTCGATCGGGGTCGACGTCACCAACTACGTGATGCTCGAGCTCGGTCAGCCGATCCACGGGTACGACAAGGACCGGCTGAGCGGCGAGATCGTGGTCCGGCGGGCGAACTCCGGCGAGAAGCTGGTGACGCTGGACGACCAGACCCGTGAGCTGGACGCCGAGGACCTGCTGATCACCGACGACTCCGGGCCGATCGGCGTGGCCGGCGTGATGGGTGGCGCGTCCACCGAGATCTCCGACTCGACCAGCACCGTGGTGATCGAGGCCGCGCACTTCGACCCGATCGTGATCGCGCGGGCGTCGCGCCGGCACAAACTGTCGTCGGAGGCGTCCCGGCGGTTCGAGCGTGAGGTCGACCCGCTGCTGCCGCGGTACGCCGCGCAGCGGGTCGCTGATCTGCTGGCCGAGCTGGCCGGCGGCACGATCCAGCCGGACGAGACCGTCGTCGACACCCACAGCCTGCCCGAGCCGGTCACGATCCGCGCCGACCACGCAGCCCGCGTCGCCGGCGCCCCGATCTCCATCGAGGAGACCGTCCGCCACCTCGAGTCGGTCGGCTGCTCGGTTGACCCAGCCGTGGCGGAAGCGACTCCGGCGCCGTTGGCTGCCGGCGCACACGCGGCGGCCCTGGTTGCCGGTGGGGACGACCTGCTGACCGTGACTCCGCCTTCGTGGCGGCCGGATTTGCGGGATCCCAATGACTTTGCCGAAGAGGCGATTCGGCTCTTCGGGTTCGACAACGTGCCGTCGGTCCTGCCGCCTGCGCCTGGTGGTCAGGGTCTGACGGTGTCGCAGCGGCGCCGCCGCCGGGTCGCGACCGCGCTGGTCGGCGCGGGCCTCACCGAGGTCGTGTCGTACCCGTTCACAGGCGAGGCCGACTTCGACGCGATGGGCATCCCGGCCGACGACTCCCGCCGTACGACGGTCAAGTTGGTCAACCCCTTGTCCGACGAAGAGCCGTCGATGCAGACCACGCTGCTCGCGACCCTGCTCCGGACCGCCGAGCGCAACGTCGGCCGCGGCTCCGGCGACCTCGCGATCTTCCAGACCGGCCTGGTCTTCAAGCCCAAGCCGGAAACGAAGCCCGCGCCGTTGCCGTCGGTCGCGCAGCGCCCGAGCGAGGCCGAGCTCAAGTCCTTGTACGACGCTCTGCCCGAGCAGCCGCTCCACATCGGAGTCGTGCTGACCGGGTCACTCACCCCAACCGGTTGGTGGGGCAAGGGCCGTCCGGTCGGCTGGGCGGATGCCGTTCAGCTCGCCCGGACGATCGCGTCTGCTGTCAGCGTCGAGCCGGTCGTGCAGAACGCCGAGCTCGCGCCGTGGCACCCGGGCCGGTGTGCGGAGTTCTTCGTCGACGGCAAGTCCGTCGGGCATGCCGGTGAGCTGCATCCGAAGGTCTGCCAGGCGTTCGGTCTGCCGGCCCGGTCGAGTGCGGTCGAGCTCGACCTGGGTGCGTTGATCGCGGCCGGTCCGGCGTCGGTGTCGGCCGAGCCGTTCTCGTCGTACCCGGTGGCCAAGGAGGATGTGGCGCTGATCGTCCCGGCCGACGTGGCCGCGGCGGACGTGCAGGCGGCGCTGGCCGAGGGCGCGGGCGCGCTGCTCGAGTCGGTCCGGCTCTTCGACCTCTACACCGGCGAGCAGATCGGCGAGGGGAAGAAGTCGCTCGCGTTCGCGCTCAGGTTCCGGGCGCCGGATCGAACCCTGAAGGAGAACGAGGTTGCCGACGCGCGGCAGGCCGCGGTCCAGGTCGCGGTCGATCGCTTCGGCGCCGTCCAACGGGTCGGCTGATTCCCATGAGGCGGGGCCGGGCGCCACGCACTGACGGGCCGACGCGATGAGCGGCGGTCACCCGCGGGTTGCGGTCGCGGCGCCGAACGCGGCCGCGGCCGAGGCCGGCGTCCGGGTCGCCGCCGAAGGTGGGAACGCGGTGGACGCGGCGATCGCGGCCACCCTGGTGACGATGGTGAACGAGATCGGCGTGGTCTCACCGGCCTCGGGCGGCTTCGTCACCCTGCAGGTGGCGGGTGGCGACGCGGTCACCATCGACGGCTGGGTCGAGATGCCCGGCCGAGGCCTGCCCACAGACCGCTTCGGCCGAGGTGTCTGGGACATCACGACCGACTACGGCGGCGGTACGACGACCACCGTCGGCCACGGGTCCGTGGCCACGCCGGGCGGGATGAAGGCGCTCGACCTGGCCCACCGCCGATCCGGCAAGGCGCCGTGGCACGAGGTCGTCCAGCCCGCGATCGACGTCGCCCGTGACGGCTTCCCGCTGAGCCGCACCTCCGGCTACTACCTCGGCTTCACCCACGAGATCATCTTCGGCTGGCATCAGCCGAGCCACGGTGTCGTGCACTCCGAGGACGGCGAGGTGATCAAGGCCGGCACCACGGTCGTGATCCCCGAGCTGGCCGAGGCGCTCGAGCTGATCGCCCGCGACGGCGCCGAGACTCTGTACACCGGCGAGCTCGCCCAGCTGCTCATCCGCGATATGGCTGAGAACGAAGGCATCCTCACTGCGGAGGACCTGGCCGCGTACGAGGCCGTCGTACGCCCGGCCCTGATCGTCAAGCAGAACGGGTGGCGTCTCGCGACCAACCCGCCGCCGGCCGTCGGTGGCGTCGCGGTCGCGGCGATGCTGGCGTTGCTCGACGGTGTGCCCGCGGACGGTAGTTGGCGGCCGTCCGAGCTCGAGCGGCTGGTCGACGTGCAGCACGCCGTACTGGGGCAGCGGCTGGCCGAGTTGGACGGGGAGGATCAGCGGCAGCTGGAGGGCAAGAAGCTGCTGGACCTCGCTTCGGCTGGTGATCTGCGGGCGTTGACGTCACCCAGCACGGCAACTGTCTCGGTGGTCGACGACGAGGGCGACGCGTGCGCGATCACCGTGTCGTCCGGGTACGGCTCCGGCGTACTCGCCCCGGGGACGGGCATCTGGCTCAACAACGCGCTCGGGGAGCAGGAGCTGCTGCACGGCGGTCCGCACAGCCTGGCGCCGGGGACGCGACTCACCTCGAACATGGCGCCGAGCGTCGCCCGCCGCGAGAGCGATGGCGCTGTGCTCGCGATCAGCTCACCCGGTTCGGACCGGATCCCGACCGCGCTGGCCCAGGTTTACGCGCTCTACACGCACGGTGGGCTGCCGCTGCGTGAGGCGATCGACCACCCGCGGCTGCACGTCCGGGTCCGCCAGGACGTGGTCGTCGACTACGAGGACGACCTGGAGGAGGTGGCCGGTGCGACCTCGCTGCCGACCCGGCCGATGCCGCCGCACTCGATGTACTTCGGCGGTGTCGCGGCCGCGTTCTGGGACCCGGCCGACGGCCTGATCGCGGTCGGAGACCCCCGCCGCACCGGTGCCGTGGCGGTCTCCCCGCCGACCTGATCGGTATGGTCAACCCTTGATCACTGAACCGGAAGGTCCGCAGCCGATGCCCGAGCTCTCCGTCGTCGTACCGATGTACGACGAAGAAGACGTGCTGCCGATCTTCTTCGACCGGATGCATCCGCTGCTCGACAGCCTCGGCATCTCCTACGAGTTGCTCGTCGTCGACGACGGCAGCCGGGACAAGACCGCCGCCCTGCTGCTCGACGCGGCCACGGACTGGCCGCAGCTCCGCGTCGTCCGGCTGCTGCGCAACAGCGGCCACCAGGCGGCCCAGTCGGCCGGCTTCCGCCGCGCCCGCGGCCGGTACGTCGTCACGATCGACGCCGACCTCCAGGACCCGCCCGAGGTGATCGCCGAATTCCTCCAGACCGTGCGCGAGCGCGACGTCGACGTCGTGTATGGCGTTCGCTCGGATCGGTCGAGTGATTCATGGCCGAAGCGAACGTCGGCCCGGCTGTACTACCGGCTGATGTGCCGCCTGGTCGGCAAGGACATCCCGTTCGACGCCGCCGACTTCCGGTTGGTCTCGCGGCGCGTGGTCGACGCGGTCAACGCGTTGCCGGAGGACGGCCGCGTCTTCCGGTTGGTGATCCCGTGGCTCGGGTTCCCGAGCACGGAAGTGAAGTACGTCCGCGCCGAGCGAGCCGCCGGGACCACGAAGTACAACCTGTCCAAGATGCTCCGGCTCGCGTTCGACAGTGTGACCGCGTTCTCGGCCGCGCCGCTGCGGCTGGCGACCTGGCTCGGGCTGCTCGGCGGCGTGATGTCCGGGTTCTTCGTGGTCGGCGCGCTGGTGATCAAGCTGGCCGGCCGCAGCATCCCGGGCTGGACGTCGACCGTCATCGCGGTGAGCGTGATCGGCGCGATCCAGCTGCTCTGCCTCGGGGTGCTCGGTGAGTACGTCGCCCGGCTCTTCCAATCGAGTCAGCGCCGGCCGCAGTTTCTCGTCGGTTACGACAGCCTCGAAGACCAAGGGCACCAGGAACCGGTCCACCAGAGATGAGGCGGTTGCTCCCGTGGCTGCTGCCTCTGCTGGCGGCGGTCGCCGGGCTCGCCACGGTCGACGTCGGCCCTGGCCCGATCATCAAGTACGGCGGCTACTTCGTGCTGGCGATCGCCCTCCCGGGCACCCTGCTGCTCCGCGCGGCCTGGCGTAGTACCGGCAACTGGGCCGAGGACCTCGGCCTCGGCTCGGTCGTCGGCGCGACCTGGCAGCTGATCGGCTGGGCGATCTTCACCGCCCTCGGTTGGCAACGCTGGTTGATCGTCTGGCCCGCGCTGGTGCTCATCGCGTTCGCGATCGCAGGACGCAAGTACTGGCGCATCGCCGACCCGAAACCGTTGCCGGTGGCATGGACCTGGGGTCTGGCCGTGTCGGCCGCGGTCATGGTGGGCGCGACCTGCGTCGGCGTCTTCGCGTACCACCCGATGCCACCGGACGGTACGGCGTACTATCCGGACCTGCTGTATCACCTGTCGATGGTGAACGAGCTGACCCGATCGGTGCCGCCGGAGATGCCGCAGGTGGCGGGGGAGCGGCTGGACTATCACTGGTTCGCGAATGCGGACATGGCCGGGGCTGTGGACATCACCCGGCTGACACCGGTGGTCGTGCTGTTCCGGCTGTGGTTGCTGCCGTGGCTGGTCGTCGTACTGCTCGTGTGTGCGACGTTGGCCCGGATCGTGAGCCGCACGTGGTGGACCGGCGTACTCGCGGCGCTCGCGTTGGCGGCGCCGCAGGTCTATCTGTTCGTCGACACGAGTGTGAATCTGACGGCGCCGGTCAGCTTCCTCAGTCCGTCGCAGACGTTCGGGATGGTTGCGGCCGTGACGGTTGCGGTGGTCCTGATCGAGCTGTTGTTCGCCGGCGCGCGTAGCACTGCCTGGCTGGTGGTCGTGCCGGTTGCGATCGTGGGCGGCGGGTCGAAGCCAACAGTGTTGCCGCTCCTGGTCGCGGGAGTCGCGTTGGCAGCTGTGTATCTGCTGGTGACGACTCGGCGGGTGTCGCGACGGGTCATCATCGCTGGAGCTGTGCTGGTCGCGGTGGGCGTCGGGACGATCCTGACTGTTGCCGGTAGCACCAATGGCTCGAGGGTGCAGTTGCTGGCGGTGCTGAAGTCGCTGCCCGTCTACTCCGCCGCGACCGGTGACTCGACGCCGCCGGGGGCGGGTGGTCTGATTCTGCCGGCGCTGGCGCACGGTGCCGTGATCGGGACGTTGGCGCTGCTGCTCGGTCTGCTGCTCACCTTGCAGGCGATGGCGTGGGCCGGCTTCGGAGTCGTCGGACGCCGGGATCCGATCGCCTGGTTCCTGCTCGGCGTGATGATCGCGGGCTGGCTGGGATACCTGCTGGTCGATCATCCGTCCGTCAGCGAGTCCTACTTCATCTACACCGCTGCGCCGTTCAGCTTGGCGGGTGCGGGCTGGTTCGCGGCGACCAGCGCCCGAGCCGCGGGACGACCGATCCCGATTGCCGCGGTCGCACTCGGATTGTCCGTGCTCTACGCCGCCCTGCTGGTCTGGGCGAAGGGCGTGCCGGCCGGTCCGCCGACCCGGCACCTCTGGCTGAGCACCCGCCTGCTGTTGGTGGTCCTGGCGTTCACGATCGTGCTGCTGGTCGTGTGGCGGCTGTTCTTCCGGCAAGCCGGTGGGGGGCTGCTCGTCGTACTGATTCTGCTGGCGACCGCACCGATCAGCTCGTTCGCACAGAGCGCGCTGCATGGGGACACCGAGAAGTCGCCGACGTACCGGGCGCCGCAGTGGCGGGTGTTTCCGGATGAGACGTCTGCCGCGCTCTGGCTCGGGCAGAACTCCGCGCCGACCGATGTGGTCGCGACCAATACCTGGTGCCGTCCGGCCGGCAAGGTGGCGCCGGGGTGTGACGCGCGCGGGTATCTCGTCAGCGGCATCGCCGGTCGCCGGACCCTGATCGAAGGCTGGGCGTACACGAATCAAGCCATGGCCGCGCAAGGCGTCGGCGGCCGCCGCTACACCGAGCAGCCGTCGCCCTGGCCCGACCGGGTCGCGCTCACCAGCCAGGCCCTCGTCGCGCCGACTCCTGAGGTCCTGCACCGACTGCACGACGAGTACGGCGTTCGCTGGTTGTACGCCGACACCCGCAACGGTCCCGTATCACCCGCGTTGGACCGGCTCGCCGAGCTGCGACACAGCGCCGGGATGGTCCGGATCTACGAACTCGGAGAGTGATTGTCCCGTAACATTGGGTCCGCGTAGGCCGTTACCTGTGCATATTTTGACAGCTCATCGCGTCTGGCGCAGGCCCGCCCGCCCGCGGCCGAAACATGCGGCGACGTGATTGCTCGGGAGGGCGGCAGGAATGCGGGCGACACGACCGGGCGCGGCCATCGTTGTGGTGCTCGGCCTGCTGGCACTCGGCTCCGTCCGGGCGACGGCGTACGAGGTCCCCGCGACTCCCTTCAGTACCGGCGACTCGGCGACCGCGGTCATGCCGGAGACCGAGCTGAAGCAGACGATCACCGTCACCGGCCAGACCGAGTTGAGTGACGCGACCACCGCCGGGATCCGTGGGACAGGGCCGACGACCTATCAGCCCGCGATCTCGCGGACCACGCCTGCGCAGGACGTGGTCGTGAACACCGGCACCTGCGCCTCGATCGGCAGTTGCGGCGACCGCGGCACGGTGACGATCGCGTTCAGCCAACCGGTGCGCAACCCGGTCCTCCACCTCGCGGGCATCGGCGGCGCAGCTGTCCAAACCGTCAGCGGTACGCCGAGTGCCCAGTCCGAACTGCACTCGATCCTCAAACTCACCACGGCCGGACTGAGCCTGACGAAGGTCGGTCAAGGCAACAATCTCGCCGTCACCAGCGACACGATCACCGCCGCCAATCACGACGCCGGCCCGAACTGCGTCAACGCCAAGACCGGCATCGGCCTCGACGCCACCGCGAGCGCCGCCTGCGGCTCGGTCCGCGTCAACGGTGTGGTCACCAAGGTCACCTTCGACCTCACCGCCTTCTTCACCAAGCACGCGAAGCTCCCGGCCTTCAACACCACGTCCTCCGGTGACGTGTTCTCCATCCTCGCGTCCACCGGCGAAGACTTCGGTGACGCACCTACGAAGTACGGCGCCGCCTGGTCGGTGCTCAGCGACGTACGGCTCGGCAAGGATGCGACCGAGGACAACGCGACCGTTGCCAATGGCACCACCGGCCCGACGACCGCCGATCAGGCCGACGACGGGGTCGTCTTCAAGCCGCTCCGCACCAACACGACGACCTACACTGCCGAGCTTTCGCTGACCGGAGCATCCAAACCTGGTCGGGCGTGTGCCTGGATCGACCTCGATCTCGACGGCGCCTTCGAGCCGGCCGAACGATCGTGCACCAACTTCGCCGCCGGTCAGGGTGCGGTCACGCTCAACTGGACCGAGCTCAGTCCGAAGGCAGGAGCGTCGTACGCGCGAGTGCGGGTCGGCTACACCGAAGCCCAGGTGGAGAAGCCGACGGGTCCGAGCGACGCCGGTGAGGTCGAGGACTACCCGGTGACGATCACGCCGCCGCCTCCGCCGATCCTGGTCAACGACAGCGCGGCGACGGCCTTCAACACCCCAGTCATCGTCGATGTCCTTGGCAACGACAAGCCGGGCGCTTCGGACACGCCACTCAAACCCAGCACCTTGTGCCTGGTCGACGGCAACGACTGCGTCGTGATGGTGAACGTCGTGGGTGAGTCCAAGTACGTCGCCCAGGCCGGGAAGATCCGGGTCGAACCGGTCCCAGGTTTCGTCGGCCCCGGTAAACCGGTCACCTACCGCGTTGCCGACAGCAACGGGACGACCGCGACCGCGAAGCTGACCCTCACCGTCGCGTTACCTTCCAAGCCCGTCGCCACCCCGGACACCGCGCTCACCCCGCAGAACGTCAGCATCGCCGTGAAGGCGTTGCTCAACGACCGCGCGGCCCCCGGAGTGAAGTTCGTCCCGGGGAGCGTCGTGCTCCGCGATCCCGCCGATGCGACCTTCAAGAAGAAGGTGGTCATCACCGGTGAGGGCCAGTACGCCGTCAAGCCGGACGGCGGCGTGGACTTCGTCCCGGTCCCGCAGTTCACCGGCGTCGGCACGTCGATCGGCTACCGCGTCACCGACTCCACCCACCAGAACGCCGAGTCGACGCTGGTCGTGACGGTCACGCCGGTGCAGCCCACAGCCACCGGGGATTCCGTCTCGACGGCCTTCGACACGAATATCGCCGTACCCGTGCTGGACAACGACCTGCCGGGCTCGCCGGATGCACCGCTCGATCCCACCAGCCTGCGGCTCGTCGACCCGATCAGTCACAAACTCGTCGACAAGGTAGCCATCGCGCGACAGGGCAACTACCTGGTTGCTGCCGGCAAGGTGACGTTCCAACCGGTGCACGGCTTCCAAGGTGTCGGTACGACGCTGACCTACCAGGTGCTGGACAAGAACGGTACGCCGGCGCGGGCCGGTCTCACGGTGTCCGTCGACGCTCCCGGTCCGCCCGTCGCCAACCCGGACACGATCACGACATTGCAGGGCGGTTCGGTGGTGGTCGCCGTACTGGACAACGACAAGGAAGGCCCGACCGGATCGGCGCTGAAGCCGGACAGTGTGCGACTGATCGCGCCGGGCAGCGCAGAGGTCGGGACAAGTCTGGTGGTGGCCGGGCAGGGTAAGTACACGGTGAAGCCGGACGGCAAGATCGTGTTCGACCCGCTCCCGGTCTTCAGTGGAGCGGCGACCCCGGTCGGCTATCAGGTTGCTGACGGCAATGGTGCGATCGGGACGTCGACGCTGACCGTGCACGTGACTAAGGTCCAGCCGGATGCTTCGGACGACGTCGCGAGTACGGCGTACGACACGACGGTCACCGTGTCGGTCCTGGCGAACGACGAGGCCGGCGATCCGGCGGTGTCGTTGGTGCCGGGCAGTGTCCGGCTGCTCGATCCGAAGACGAAGCAGCCGAAGACCACGGTCGTCGTCGACGGCGAGGCGACGTACAAGGTGACGGCGGAGGGGAAGGTGACGGTCGATCCGGTGCCGTCGTTCACCGGCGTCGCGTCGCCGATCGCCTACCGCGTCTCCGATGTGAATGGCACGTTGGCCAGTGCGATCCTGACCGTGACGATCGCGAAGCCGGCGGCTCCGGCCGCCAAGCCCGACGTTGCCACCGGCAAGCAGAACGTCCCGCTGCGGATCGATCCGCTCGCCAACGACACCGCGGGCGAGGGCACCGGACTCGATCCGCTCAGCCTGGCGATTCTCGACCCGGCCGATGGTTCGCTGAAGAAGCTGGTGAAGATCCCGGGCCAGGCCGCCTACCGGGTGAATCCGGACGGCACCGTCACCGTTGACCCGCTGCCAGGCTTCACGGGTACGGCGACCAAGCTGACCTACCGGGTCACGGACTGGTTCGACCAGGCGACTCGGTCGACCATCTCGGTCTCAATCACGCCAGTCACCCCGGTGGCGGTCGACGACACCGCGAGGACGCCGTACGACAAGGTCGTCGCGGTCAAGGTGCTGGCGAACGACAAGGCCGACGATCCGTCCGCACCACTGGTGCCGGGCAGTTTGCTGCTCACCGACCCGAGTGATGGGTTGCTGAAGGCAACGGTGACGATCCCGAACGAGGGGGTCTATACGGCAGCCGGGGGAGTGGTCACGTTCGATCCGGGCGCGACCTTCCGCGGACCGGGTACGTCGCTCACCTATCAAGTGGCCGACAGCAACGGAACGCTGACCACGGCAACGGTGTCGATCACCGTCGGCCAGCCACCGACGGCCGTCGCCGACACCGCGTCGACGCTGCAGGACGTCACCGTTTCGGTGAACCTGCTGTCCAACGACAGCCCGGGCACCGACGCTCGGTTGGACGCTTCCTCTGTGGGCCTGCTGGATCCGGCGGCGCGGACCGCGGGATATGTGAAGAAAGTGACCGTCGCCAACCAGGGCACGTACACCGTGCAGCCGAGCGGTGCGGTCGTCTTCGATCCCGTGCCGGCCTTCCGGGGTCGGGCGCTCGCGATCAACTACCGCGTCGCCGACTCGAACGGGAACTTCTCAGCGTCGACCCTGAGCATGACGGTGACACCGATCTGGCCGGTGACCGTGGACGATTCGGCGATCACGCCGCACGACCATGCGATCACCGTCAACGTGCTCGGCAATGACAAGCCCGGCGATCCGAGCGCACCGCTGATCGCGTCGAGTCTGGTGCTCAAAGATCCGGCCGGTGGTTACCGCAAGAGCATCACGCTCGCCAAGGAAGGTACGTACCTCGCTGGCGAGGACGGGACCATCACGTTCACCCCGGTCAAGGGCTTCCAGGGTGTGACGACGCCGGCGACGTACCGGATCACCGACGACAACGGGACGACGGCGGAGGGATTGCTCCTGCTGACCGTCGGCAAGGGACCGTCGGCGGTCGCCGACACCGCGACCACGAAGCAGAACGTCACAGCGACCGTGGATCCGCTGGTGAACGACGAGCCGGGGACGGGCGCTGACCTCGACCGGACCACGGTTCAGGTGTTCGGCGCGACCACGGTGCAGTCGTTCGCCACGCCCGCACGTGGTTGGGCCCGGACCGCGGTCATCCCGGGCCAGGGCGTGTTCACGGTGAATACCGCGTCGGGGAAGGTCACCTTCGACCCGGAACCGGCGTACCGCGGGGTGGTCTCGATCGCCTACCGGGTCACCGACACCACCGGGAACACGGCCACGTCGATCCTCGCGGCGACGGTAGCTCCGGTCAGTCCGGCAGTCGCGGACGACAAGGCGACGACGCCGTACGAGACTGCGGTCACGGTTGCGGTGCTGGCGAACGACCAGCCGGGCGACGCGAGCGCGCCACTTGGTGTAGTCCGACTGACGGATCCGGCGACCGGGGATCCGGTGCAGGCGCTGTCGGTTGCGGGTGAGGGGACGTACACGGTCCAGCCGACCGGGGGGATCCGGTTCGTGCCGTCGGACGGGTTCGTCGGGTCCGCGACGCCGGTCGACTATGAGGTTGCCGATCGCAACGGTACGACGGGCACGGCCACGCTGACCGTCACCGTGCAGGCTCGACCGGTCGCCACTCCGGACGCGGCTCGGACGAAGCAGCACGTGCCGGTGACGATCAACCCGCTCGGCAACGACAAGCCCGGGCCGGGTGCGACCCTCGATCCCGCCTCGGTCTTGCTGGTTGGTCCTGATGGTGCGCTGGTCGACCAGGTCACGATCGCCGGGCAGGGCGAGTACGTCGTTGCCAAGGGCAAGGTCACGTTCAGTCCGGTGGCGACATTCACGGGTACTGCGCGGCCGGCGGCGTACGAGGTGAAGGACAGCAACCGCAACTCGGCCCGCGCGACCATCACGGTGGCCGTGCTGCCGGTTCGTCCGGCTACGGTCGACGACAGCGCCAGTACTGCGTATGGCACCGCGGTTGTCGTCAAGGTGTTGGGCAACGACAAGCCTGGTGACGCATCCGCGCCGCTCGTGCCGGATTCCGTCGTACTGCGGGATCCGGCGGACGGTCGGGACAAGAAGTCGGTGACTGTGCCGGACGAGGGTGCCTTCACGGTCGGCGCGGGCGGTGTCGTCACCTTCACCCCGGCCACGGACTTCATTGGTACGACGCGATCGCTGGCGTATCGGGTCACCGATGCCAACGGGACGTCGAACACGGCGCTCCTCGATGTGACTGTGGCGGGTCCGCTGCTGGCCAAGGCCGTGCCGGACACGGCGACTGGGACGCCGGGGAACGCGGTGGCAGTGAATCCGTTGCTCAACGACAGTGGCGCGATCACTCCGAGTTCGGTGTGTCTCCGGACTGGGCCGGCTACGTGTGGCAAACGCTTTGCCGATGCCGCAGGCAATTGGTCGGTTGCGAGCGACGGGACGATCACTCTCACGCCGGCGGCCGGCTTCACCGGATCGGCCAAGCTCACCTATGAGCGACGTGACACCACCGGCGCTGCGGTCACCGCGCCGGTGAGGTTCACCGTGGGGGAGCGGGCGGTGGAGGAGGTCCGGTCGGTGAACCGAGCCGAACTCCCACCGACCGGCGGACCGCCTGCCATCCTGCTGACCCTGGGCAGTCTGCTCACCGCGCTGGGGGCGACACTCGCCGCCCTCTCCCGCAGTCGTCGCTGAACGAGCTATTGCGCACTCCCGGCAGGGAGCCGTCGTTAGAGGTCCAGGACCAGCATGATCTCGTCGCGGTAGTCGTCCGGTGCGACTCGGACCGCGCGTGGATGGTTGCCGACGACCCGGTAACCGAGCGGCCCGTAGAACTTCTCGAGCCCGAGACCGCCGCGGATCGTGAGCTCGAGCTGCTCCAGACCGAGGTCCACGGCCGAGCCACGCAAACCCTCCATCAGCAGCCGGCCGGCACCGCTGCCCTGATGATCCGGATGGACCATCACCCGCAACACCGTCCGCCAGTGCGCCTGCAGAGCACTCCCACGATCGACGAGCAGACCCATCCCGGCGTACCGCTCGCCGGTGTGCAGGACCCCGAGCAGATCCACACCCGCCGCGACCCGGCCGAGCGCCTCGTCGAGTGTGTCCGCGATCCGTTCAACCGGCGCCGGTGCCGTGAACCCGACCGCCCCGCCGGCATCGGTGGCCGCGATCCACGTGTCCAGCAGGTCCGCCCGGACACTCGGGTCCAACGCCTCTTCCGGTTCCACCACCAGATACTTCACGGCACCTCCATCTGCGACTGAGTTGCAGATAGCTTACGGCGCCAGGTCGTGTTTCGCCGGGACGGTCCCCAGCTTGTCCGGGTTGCGGATCAGGTAGAGCTCGGTGATCAGTCCGTCGGTGGACTCCAGGAACGCGACCGTGTCCGGCTCGTCCTCGAAGTACGCGATGAACGCGATGTCGTCGTTCAGCCTGGCCATCTTGATCTCGAACTGCGGGTTGTCCGCCATCACGGCGAACATCCAGCGGGCGATCTTCTCCGGTCCGTGGATCGGACGTAGCGCGGCCCGCTTCTTGCCGCCGCCATCGCTGATCAGTACGGCGTCCGGCGCGAGCAGTGAAACCACTTCGTCGAAGTTGCCCGATCCGGCCGCCGCCATGAACCGTATGGTGAGCTCGTTGTGCCGCGCCTTGTCGACGTGGTGCCGCGGCTGTCGCGCATGCACGTGCTCACGGGCCCGGTGAGCGAGCTGCCGGACCGCGGATTCGGACCGGCCGAGGGTGTCCGCGATCTCGTCGTACGGAAGATCGAAGACCTCACGCAGGACGAACGTGGCGCGCTCGAGCGGCGAGAGCGTCTCGAGTACGACGAGCATCGCCATGCTGACCGAGTCCGCGAGTTCCACCGCGGCTGCGGGGTCGTCGTTCGACGCCGAGGTCGGGGTGATCGGCTCGGGCAGCCAGGGACCGACGTACTGCTCGCGCCGGGCCTTCTGCTCGCGCAACCGATTGAGGGCCAGGCGGGTGGTGATGCGGATCAGGTACGCGCGCACGTCCCGGATCTCGTCGTGGTCCACGCCGGTCCACCGCAGCCACGCCTCCTGGACCACGTCCTCCGCGTCGGTCACGCTGCCGACGACCCGGTACGCCGCTCCGACCAGAACGGCGCGGTGTTCGGCGAACTCCCGGGCCAGCTCTTCTTCCGTCATTTCACCGGCCCCTTGACCGGGCGCAGCTCGCAGTACTCCTTGAACCCTTGGCTGGTCAGACCGAGGGCGGCGTTGGTCCGGGAGCGGTAGTTCTCCAGCGAGACCATCGCGGTGAGCTCGACCAGCTGCTCATCGGTCAGGTCCTGACGCAGCCGCTCGACCTGCTCATCCGTCACCGTCGGCGGAGTCACCGTCATCGCCTCGGCGTAGTTCATCACCGCGCGCTCCAGATCCGTGTAGGTGTCACTGTCCCGCCACCCTGGCACATCTCGCAGCTTCACCGGATCAACACCCTGGTGATGAAACTCCCAGTACCCGAAGTCGATACACCAACTACATCCAATCTCGGCGGACACCACCATCACGGCGAGCGCCTTGAGGGTCGGGTCGAGCTTGTTCCACTTGCTCGCGGACCCCTCGAGGAGGAGGGTCGACACGAGCACCCGGCGGTTGTGCAGCGCCACCTGCCCCGGTTCCACGACCTTCCCGTACTTCCGCCGGCTGCCCCATTCGGCCACCCGCACAAACCAGTTCCGTCGATGCTCCAGCGCAATCCGAGCCATCCCACGCACCTCCAGGTTCGTCGTCCCCTCCCGGACACGCGGTGGATGGTGCGGTGTGACATGAGCTAGGTCACGTCGGGAGTTTCCCGCTCGCTGCCGCCTCCGACGCTTGGATATTCTTCCGATATGCGGCATACTCATTCATATGAGTGTGAAGGTGGCTGTCGCTGGAGCCAGCGGATATGCGGGTGGTGAGCTGCTTCGACTGCTGAGCACCCACCCGGACGTCGAGATCGGCGCGCTGAGCGCCGGGGGCAACGCCGGTACCCAACTCGGCGTCCACCATCCACACCTCGTGCCGCTGGCGCACCGGACCCTCGTCGAGACTACGGCGGAGAATCTCGCCGGTCACGACGTCGTGTTCCTGGCCCTCCCGCACGGACAGTCCGCCGGAATCGCCGAGCAGCTCGGCGAGGACGTCACCGTGATCGACTGCGGCGCGGACTTCCGGCTGACCGAGGCCGAAACCTGGACCGAGTTCTACGGCGGTCAGCACGCGGGCTCCTGGCCGTACGGGCTCCCGGAGCTTCCCGGCCAGCGGGACAAGCTCCGCGGTTCGCATCGGGTCGCCGTACCAGGGTGTTACCCGACCGTCTCCACGCTCGCCCTGCTGCCCGCCGTACAGAGAGGTCTCGTTGATCCCGGCCAACTGGTGGTGGTCGCGGTCAGCGGTACGTCGGGTGCGGGGAAGGCGCCGAAGGCACACCTGCTCGGCGCGGAGGTGATGGGCTCCGCCTCCGCGTACGGCGTGGGCGGGGTACATCGCCACACCCCGGAGATCGAGCAGAACCTTTCGCCGTACGCCGATCAGCCGGCGAGCGTCTCGTTCACCCCGGTGCTCGTACCGATGGCGCGCGGCATCCTCGCGACCTGCAGCGCACCGATTGCCGAGGGCACCGACCTGGCAGCCCTCCGGCAGGCCTATGAAGACGCCTACCGCAACGAACCGTTCGTATTCGTGCTGCCCGAAGGACAGTGGCCGCAGACGCAGGCCACGCTCGGCGCGAACACCGTGCAACTGCAGGTCGCGCTCGACCAGCGCACCGGCCGCGCCGTCGTCGTGGCCGCGATGGACAACCTCACCAAGGGCACTGCCGGCGGCGCCGTGCAGTGCATGAACCTGGCCGTTGGTCTCGACGAGACCCTGGCCCTGCCCCTCATTGGAGTAGCCCCGTGACCGTAGCTGTCACCCCAGACGCTCAAGTCGATCGGAGCGCCGGGGTCACCGCGCCGGCCGGCTTCCGCGCGGCCGGAGTGATCGCCGGGATCAAACCGGCCGGTACGCCGGACCTCACCGTGGTCGTCAACGACGGTCCGCAGAAGGTTGCCGCCGGCGTCTTCACCACCAACAAGGTCAAGGCCGCGCCCGTGCTGTGGTCCCAGCAGGTCCTGTCCGCGGGCGTGCTGAAGGCCGTCGTGCTCAACTCCGGCGGCGCGAACGCCTGCACCGGACCCGAAGGATTCCAGGACACCCACAAGACCGCCGAGAAGCTGGCCGAGGTGCTCGGTGTCGGCGCGGCCGAGATCGGGGTCTGCTCGACCGGCCTGATCGGTGAGCGCCTGCCGATGTCCGCGCTCATCCCAGGTATTGATGCCGCTGTGGATGCACTGGGCGACACGCCCGAGCACGGCCTGGCCGCCGCAACCGCGGTCATGACGACCGACAACGTACCGAAGCAAGCGGTGTTGAAGAGTGCGGACGGCTGGAGCATCGGCGGGTTCGCCAAGGGCGCCGGGATGTGCGCGCCGAACATGGCGACGATGCTCAGCGTCATCACCACCGACGCCGTGCTCGACCAGCCGCACCTCGACCACGCGCTGCGGAACGCGGTCGGCAAGACGTTCAACCGCCTCGACGTCGACGGCGGTACGTCGACCAACGACACGGTGCTCCTGCTCAGCTCGGGTGCCTCCGGTGTCACCGTTACGCCTGAGGCGTTCGAGGCCGCTCTGACCGTGCTGGCTGCTGACCTGGTGAAGCAGTTGCAGGCCGACGCCGAGGGCGTCACCAAGCACGTCAGCGTCACGGTGAAGGGCGCGGCCACCGAGGCCGAGGCGCTCGCCGCCGCTCGCATTGTTGCCGAGGACAACCTTTGCAAGACCGCGTTCTTCGCCTCCGACCCGAACTGGGGACGGATCGCGATGGCGGTCGGGAACGCGCCCACCGCGTTCGACCCGGCGTTGCTCGACATCACGTTGAACGGGGCGCCGATCTGTGTTGCCGGTGGCAAGGGCGTCGACCGCTCCGAGGCGGATCTCAGTGGCCTCGAGATCGACGTATTGATCGACCTGCACGCCGGTCCGGCGTCGGCCACGGTCCTCACCACCGACCTGTCCCACGCCTACGTCGAAGAGAACTCGGCGTACTCGTCATGAACAGTCACGCCGACGCGGTCGAGAAGGCCGCGGTCCTGACCGAAGCGCTGCCTTGGCTGAAGGAGTTCCACGGCAAGACGGTCGTCGTGAAGTACGGCGGCAACGCGATGGTCGACGACAAGCTCAAGCAGGCGTTCGCCTCCGACATCGTGTTCCTCCGGTACGCCGGGGTCCGGGTCGTCGTCGTACACGGCGGCGGACCGCAGATCAGCGACATGCTCAGCCGGCTCGGTATCGACAGCGAGTTCCGCGGCGGCCTGCGGGTCACCACCCCGGAGGCGATGGACGTCGTCGGCATGGTCCTGGTCGGCAAGGTCGGCCGCGAACTCGTCGGCCTGCTCAACGCCCACGGTCCGTTCGCGGTCGGCATGTCTGGTGAGGATGCCGGGCTGTTCACCGCAGAGCGCCGTACGGCGCTGGTCGACGGGGAGGCCGTCGACATCGGTCTGGTCGGTGACGTGGTCGAGGTCCGGCCGGAGGCAGTGATCGACCTGATCGACGCCGGCCGGATCCCGGTGGTGTCGACGATCGCGCCGGACGAGGACGGTCAGGCGCACAACGTCAACGCCGACACCGCGGCCGCCGCACTGGCGGTTGCCCTCGGCGCCGAGAAGCTCGTCGTCCTGACCGACGTGGCCGGGTTGTACCGGAACTGGCCGGACAGCGACGAGATCATCACGCAGATCGACGCGACCGAGCTGGCCGAACTGCTGCCGTCGCTCGCGTCCGGGATGGTGCCGAAGATGGAGGCCTGCCTGCGCGCGGTCCAGTCGGGCGTTTCCCGGGCGACCGTCATCGACGGGCGCGTGCCGCACTCGCTGTTGCTCGAGATCTTCACCGACGCCGGAAGTGGAACCCAGGTGATCCCGTCATGACCGAACTGCTGACCGTCGACGGCACGCAGGCCGCGCTGACTTCTCGGTACTCGAGCGCGTTGATGAACACCTTCGGGGCACCGAAGCGCGTGCTGGTCCGCGGCGAGGGCGCGTACCTGTGGGATGCCGACGGCAACAAGTACCTCGATCTGCTCGGCGGACTCGCGGTGAACTGCCTCGGCCACGCGCACCCGTTCGTGGTCTCCGCGGTGACGTCGCAGCTCGCCACCCTTGGTCACGTCTCGAACTTCTTTGCCTCGGCACCCCAGATCGCGCTGGCCGAGAAGTTGCTCGGTCTTTTCGATGCTCCGGGCCGTGACACTGGCCGAGTGTTCTTCACCAACTCGGGCACCGAGGCCAACGAGGCCGCCTTCAAGATCACCCGCCGGACCGGCCGGACCAAGATCGTCTCCACCATCGGCGCCTTCCACGGCCGGTCGATGGGTGCCCTCGCGGTGACGTGGAAGCCGGCGTACCGGGAGACCTTCGCGCCACTGCCGGGCGACGTCACGTTCGTCCCGTACGGCGATGCCGATGCGCTGGCCGCGGCCGTCGATGACGAGACAGCGGCCGTCGTACTCGAGCCGATCCAGGGGGAGAACGGCGTCGTCGTACCGCCGACCGGCTACCTGCAGGCGGCGCGGCGGATCACCCAGGAGCACGACGCCCTGCTGTGGATCGACGAGATCCAGACCGGGATCGGGCGGACCGGGACCTGGTTCGCCTACGAGGTCGAGGGGATCACGCCGGACATCGTGACTGTGGCCAAGGGCCTCGGCGCGGGCATCCCGATCGGCGCCTGCATCGGGCTGGGCGCTGCCGCGGAACTGCTCCAGCCGGGGAACCACGGTACGACGTTCGGCGGCAACCCGGTCGCATCGATCGCGGGCCTCGCCGTACTGACCGTGATCGAGCGGGACGGGCTGCTCGCCCAGGTGAATGCTGTTGGCAACCACCTCGCCTCGTCGATCATCGCGCTCGATCACCCGCTGATCGCCGGTGTGCGTGGTCGCGGGCTGTTGCTGGGGATCGAGCTGACCCAGCCGGTGTCGGATCAGGTCACCGCGCTCGCGCTGGAGGCGGGGTTCGTGATCAACAATCCCGTTCCGGACGCGTTGCGGCTGGCGCCGCCGTTCATCCTGAGCAAGGCTGATGCCGATAGTTTCGTCGCGGCCCTCCCGGGGCTGCTGGACCAGGTGGAGGCGGGATGACTGTCAGACACTTCCTCCGGGACGACGACCTGAGCCCGGTCGAGCAGGACGAGGTCCTCACCCTGGCCGCGCAGCTGGCGACGGACCGGCATGGGCATCAGCCACTGGCCGGGCCGAAATCGGTCGCGGTGATCTTCGACAAGACGTCGACCCGGACCCGGATCTCGTTCGCGGTCGGTATTGCCGAGCTGGGCGGATCAGCGCTGATCATCGACGCCCAGACCTCGCAGATGGGCCGTGGCGAGCCGATCGCCGACACCGCGCGGGTGCTGGACCGGCAGGTCGCGGCCATTGTGTGGCGGACCGCCGGGCAGACCCGGATCGACGAGATGGCCGGCGCGTCGAAGGTGCCGGTGATCAATGCGCTGACCGACGAGTTCCACCCGTGCCAGATCCTCGCCGACCTGCTCACGGTGCGGCAGCACAAGGGATCGACAGCTGGGCTGAAGCTCGTCTACCTGGGCGACGGCGCCAACAACATGGCGCACTCCTACCTGCTCGGTGGTGCGACTGCCGGGATGCACGTTGTGATCAGCTCGCCGGCGGAGTATCAGCCGGATGCCGCCATCCTGGCCCGGGCCGTGGAGATCGCGGGCGAGAACGGTGGCTCGGTTGCCTGGACCGCGGACCCGTTGGAAGCTGTCGACGGTGCGGATGTCGTTGCCACCGACACCTGGGTGTCGATGGGACAGGAGGCCGAGGCAACGTTGCGAGAGGCACCGTTCGTTCCGTATGCGGTGACCGAGCAACTGATGTCGAAGGCGAATTCGGACGCGATCGTGCTGCACTGCCTGCCCGCGTATCGTGGCAAGGAGATCGACGCGGCCGTGATCGACGGCCCGCAGTCGGTCGTCTGGGACGAGGCGGAGAACCGGCTGCATGCGCAGAAGGCGCTGCTGTCGTGGCTGTTGGCAAGGAGTTTCAGCGGATGACCATCGCCGTACCGACCACGAAGACCGCGCGGCAGCAACGGATCGTCGACCTGCTCGGTCGGCAGCCGGTGCGCTCCCAGACCGAGCTGGCCGACCTGCTCGCAGCCTCCGGGCTCGTCGTCGGCCAGGCGACGTTGTCCCGGGACCTGGTCGAGATCGGTGCGGTGAAGGTTCGTGATTCGTCCGGCCAGCTCGTGTACGCCGTACCTGGGGAAGGCGGCGACCGAACACCCCGAGCCGGTGAGGCCGCGGCGTTCGAGGCCCGGCTGGCCCGGGTGGCCTCCGAACTGCTGGTGAGTGCCGAGGGCAGTGCGAACCTGGTGATCCTGCGAACCCCGCCGGGTGCGGCCCAGTACTTCGCGTCGGCGATCGACCACGTGGGACTGGACGACGTACTCGGCACCATCGCCGGCGACGACACCGTCATGGTCGTGTCGCGCAACCCCACCGGCGGCCCCGACCTGGCTACCCGCTTCCTGTCGCTGGCCGCCCGCTCCGAACACAAGTAAGGAACTGAGACACATGAGTACGGGAGACAAGGCTGCCCTGTGGGGCGGCCGGTTCGCGGGCGGGCCGGCGGATGCACTGGCGGCGCTGAGCAAGTCGACACAGTTCGACTGGCGACTGGCGCCGTACGACATCGCTGGGTCGAAGGCGCACGCCAAGGTGCTGCACCGCGCGGGGCTGCTGACGGACGAGGATCTGACCAAGATGCTCGCCGGGCTCGACCAGTTGCTGGACGACGTCCTGGCCGGACGTTTCCTGCCGGCGCTCGAGGACGAGGACGTACACACCTCACTGGAGCGCGGTCTGCTCGAACTGCTCGGCGCCGAGCTGGGTGGCCGGCTGCGGGCCGGACGGTCCCGGAACGACCAGGTCGCCACGCTGTTCAAGGGCTACCTGCGTGAGCACGGCCGGATCATCAGCAAGTTGGTGTTGGAGCAGGTGAACACGCTCGCCGAGCAGGCCGAGAAGCACCTCGGCGTCGCGATGCCGGGCCGGACCCACCTGCAACACGCGCAGCCGGTGCTGCTCTCGCATCATCTGCTCGCGCACGCCTGGCCGCTCATCCGTGATCTCGACCGCCTCGCCGACTGGGACGCCCGCGTCGCCGCGGACTCGCCGTACGGATCGGGTGCGTTGGCCGGCAGCTCGCTCGGGCTCGACCCGCAGTTCGTGGCAACCGAGCTCGGCTTCACCAACTCCTCGGCAAACTCGATCGACGGGACGGCGTCGCGTGACTTCGTGGCGGAGTTCGCGTTCGTCACCGCGCAGATCGGGATCGACCTGTCCCGGCAGGCCGAGGAGGTGATCATCTGGGCGACGAAGGAGTTCGGGTTCGTCGAGCTGGACGACGCGTTCTCGACCGGGTCGAGCATCATGCCGCAGAAGAAGAACCCGGATATCGCCGAGCTCGCCCGCGGCAAGGCCGGCCGGCTGATCGGCAACCTGAGCGGCCTGCTCGCGACGCTGAAGGCGCAGCCGCTGGCGTACAACCGGGACCTGCAGGAGGACAAGGAGCCGGTCTTCGACTCCATCGACACGCTCGAGGTCCTGCTCCCCGCGTTCACGGGGATGATCCGGACGCTGCGTTTCAACACCGCGCGGCTGGAGGAGCTGGCTCCGCAGGGCTTCTCGCTCGCGACGGACATCGCCGAGTGGCTGGTGCGGCAGAAGGTCCCGTTCCGGGTCGCGCATGAGCTGGCCGGCGCGTGCGTTCAGGAGTGCGAGAAGCGCGGCATCGAGCTGTGGGACCTCACGGACGAGGACCTGGCGGCGATCTCGCCGTACCTCACTCCGGAGGTCCGCACGGTGCTCACGGTCGAGGGCTCGCTGGCGTCGCGGAACACCCGCGGCGGTACGGCGGTGAACCAGGTGACGGAGCAACTGGCCGAACTGCGTACCCGGGCCGCCACCTTCGCCTGACTGTTCGCTTAGGGTGCTGCGCATGCCTGTGCGTCGCTCGGTTCTCGCGGGTCCCGTCCTCGAGGTGGCTCCGAGCCTGCTCGGCATGGTCGTGCGCAGCACCACCAACGAGGGCACGGTAGCCGTCCGCCTCACAGAGGTCGAGGCGTACGACGGCCCGAACGACCCGGGCTCGCACGCCTATCGCGGCGAGACTCCGCGCAACGCGGTCATGTTCGGCCCGCCCGGCTTCTTGTACGTGTACTTCACCTACGGCATGCACTACTGCATGAACGTGGTGGTCGGGCCCGCCTCGCGTCCATCGGCGGTCCTCCTCCGGGCCGGGGAAGTCATCGAGGGTGTCGAGCTGGCGCGTCTCCGCCGAGGTCAACCCGACACCCCTCAGAAGACCGTCTTCAACCAGGTCAGATCGGGACCGGTCGTGAAGCGGGCAAAGGCCGACCCGGATCGCGATCTGGCGCGCGGCCCGGCCCGCCTGTGTGTTGCCCTCGGCATCGGGCGGGACGGCAACGGCACCGACCTGCTGGCCAAGGGCTCGCCGATCCAGCTCCTCCCCGGTCCAGGCTTCGGTGGCGAGCCGTCCACCGGACCCCGGGTCGGTCTCCGCGAGGCCGCCGACTGGCCGTGGCGCTTCTGGATCCCCGATGACCCGACAGTCTCGCCGTACCGCCCGCACGTCCCGAAGCGTCGCTCCTAACTCCGGCTCTGGGCCAGCTCCAGCACGTAGTCGAGCTGCGGAAGTCCGTGCTCGACCTCGGGGTCCGGGAACAGCCCGATGTGATCGACCCCAGCTGCCTCCAGTGCCTCGATGTGGGCGGCCGCGTCGTCCAGCGTCCCGATCGCCCCGATCTGCGTCCACCAGTCGACCGGCATCCCCACCAGCCCCTCGACACCGGACTGCTCGAACAACTTCTTTAAGTCGTCGAAGAACGGCAAGGCCGTCACACCGGGGTGGTTGTCGTTGATCCGCCACCCCAGCCACGGCGCGGTCCACTCGTACGCCGCCTTGCGGTCACCCCGGACACACATCGCCGTGAAGACCGCGACCACGAACCCCTCCGGTGACCCGGCCAGCTCGACCGACTGACGCACGTACGCCGGCGTTGCGGGCTCCGCGAGTACGACGCCTCCCGCGACCCGCCCGGCGAGCGCCATCGACTTCGGTCCCATCACCCCGAGCAGGATCTTCGGCGGCTCCGCCGGCGGGGCGTCCAGCTTCACGTCCTTGAGGTAGACGGCCTTGCCCTCGAAGTTCACGTTCTCGCCGGCGAGCAGCCGCGTGACGGTTGTGGTGACCTCTTCGAGTGTGGTGAGCGGCGACTTGGGCTTGACGCCCATCTGGCCCATCCACTCCTGCACTCCGTGCCCGATGCCCGGGATGAACCGGCCCGGCCCGAGCGCCTCCAACGTCGCGAACTCCATCGCGGTCACCGCCGCGGTGCGCGCCACCGCGGGCACGATGCCCAGGCCGACCTTCAGCCGCTCGGTTGACGTCAACGCGGCCGACACCAGCGAAGGACCCGCTGTGAAGAAGCAGTCCTCGATGATCCAGAGTTCGTCGGCGCCGCCCTGGTCGAGGCGGCGCGCCACGTCCCTGACGAGGGCGGCGGGGTAGGTGCGGGGGAAGCACATTCCGAGAGCGGTCATGCGAAGACGGTACGGACTCCCGCCGACAGTTCCGGCAGAGGTCGGTAAAGGTGTTCCAACGCCGCGGGGCAGCAGGCGTAGGGGACCTCGGTCCGGGTAGGTTTCCGGTATGGCCCGTCCGCACTATGCGTCCCGTCTCGAGGACTGGTTCAACATCGGGGTAGCGGCGATCCTGCGGCGGCGTGGCTGGCAGGAGCGGATCATCCCGCAGGTCGGTTACGGCACCACGGAGTTCGTCCGGGTGCTGGCCCGTGTCGTACTCGGACGCGACCCGCGCAACCAGCCCAGGTACGACGAGGACCACGTCGTCCGCGGCTGGCGTGTCTTCGTGACGGCGCCCGCGACCAAGGTGCTCGTGACTGTCACGGTGGAAGGGCAGACGTTCAACGCGGTCACTGATCGCGGTGGCTTCATCGACCTCACCATCCCGGTGGTGCTGCCACCGGGGACGCACGAGATCAGTCTCGGCGTACACGGTGAGCGGCATGCGCGAGCGCGGATCTACGTTCCCGACCCGGACGCCACGTTCGGACTGGTCAGCGATATCGACGACACGGTCATCCTGACCATGCTGCCGCGACCCTTCATCGCCGCGTGGAACACGTTCGTCCGCGACGAGCAGGCGCGTCGCGTCGTACCAGGGATGGCAGAGCTGTACGACGAGCTCCTCGCAGACCACCCCGGAGCGCCGATCTTCTACCTGTCCACCGGTGCGTGGAACACGGCTCCCACCCTGACCCGCTTCCTGGCCCGGCACGGGTATCCGGACGGCCCGCTCCTGATGACGGACTGGGGCCCGACCAACACCGGCTGGTTCCGCAGCGGCCAGGAGCACAAGCGGACCGCACTACGCCGGCTGGCCCGGGAGTTCCCGAACGTCCGCTGGGTCCTGATCGGCGACGACGGCCAGCACGACCCCCAGCTGTACGGCGACTTTGCGCAGACCCACCCGGATCACGTCCGGGCCATCGGCATCCGCCAGCTCACGCCGGCCGAGCAGGTGCTGTCCCACGGTCTGCCAGTCCCCAACCCGGACCCGGGTGCTCACGACCCACAGCGGCCGACGGCTGCCACAGTCCAGGGCCCCGACGGCCATGCGCTCCGGCCTCAGCTTCGTGCGGTGCTGACTCGTCCCGAGCCCACCTGAGGCTCGTCGGCGTGAGTACAGGACACTTGTAGCTGACCGACGTACTCGAGGAGAGACAAGTGACCGACAGCGGGACCGCACGCCGCACCCAGGTGCTGGACGACCTGGAGAGCCGTGGCCTGATCGCCCACTCCACCGACCCGGATGCCCTATGGGCGTCCATGGCGGAGGGACCGATCACGTCCTATGTCGGCTTCGACCCCACCGCACCCAGCCTGCACATGGGGAACCTGCTGCAGCTGCTGACGCTGCGACGGCTCCAGCTGGCCGGCCACAACCCCATCGGCCTCGTCGGTGGTGCCACTGGGCTGATCGGTGACCCGAAGGAGACGTCCGAGCGGGTGCTGAACCCGAAGGACGTCGTACACCAGTGGGTCGAGAGAGTGCGCAGTCAGGTGGAGAAGTTCATCGACTTCGACCAGGCGCTGCCGAACCCGGCCAGGATCGTCAACAACTACGACTGGACCAAGGACCTCAACACGCTCGACTTCCTGCGTGACATCGGCAAGCACTTCCCGGTGAATCGGATGCTCGGCCGGGAGGTCGTGAAGGCCCGGTTGGAGCAGGGGATCAGCTACACCGAGTTCAGTTACGTGCTGCTGCAGTCGCTGGACTACCTGGAGCTCTACCGGCGCCACAACTGCACGCTGCAGACAGGCGGCAGTGATCAGTGGGGGAACCTCACCGCCGGTGTTGAGCTGATCCGGCGTGCTGATTCCGGGAAGGCGCATGCACTGGCCACCCCACTGGTGACCAAGGCCGATGGGACCAAGTTCGGGAAGACGGAGTCCGGGTCGGTCTGGCTGGACGCCGAGCTGACCTCGCCGTACGCGTTCTACCAGTTCTGGTTCAACAGCGATGACCGTGACGTGATGCAGCTGGTGCGGTTCTACACGTTCCGTTCTGCTGAGGAGATCGCCGCGCTCGAGCAAGCGACAGCTGAACGTCCACAGGCCCGCGAGGCACAGCGTGTACTCGCGGAAGAGGTGACAACCCTCGTCCATGGTCCGGAGGAGACCCGTCGCGTGCAGGAGGCGTCGAAGGCCCTCTTCGGCCAGGGGGAGCTCGCATCACTGGACGGCTCGACCCTTGTGGCGGCACTGCGTGAAGCACCCCATGTCGAACTAGCCGCCGGCGAACCGATGCCGACGTACGGCGACCTCCTGGTGAAGTCCGGGTTGGTCGCCAGCAAGTCCGCGGCTCGGCGCACGGTGGCCGAGGGCGGTGGGTACCTGAACAACGAGAAGGTGAAGGACCCCGAGTACGTGCCTGGCACGGACGACCTACTGCCTGGGGGAGTGCTGGTCCTGCGGCGCGGGAAGCGTTCTTTTGCAGGGGTTCTGGCGTCTCCGGCACAAGGCTGACGGTCTCGCGGCGGAGCCGGCCGTCAGGTCGGCTCCACTCCCACAGATGGGTTGCCGGGAGCAAATTACAGCCGTGTGATTCAGCCCACCGGGAACCGATTTGACCGGCTACCTGGAAGCCACGTAATGTTCTTCTTGTTGGAGCGAGGCGCGGGACGCGAAAGCGGCCGGTCGCTCCGAACCCCCCAAGGCTAGCTGAGCCGAACCGTGTCGTCTGACCCGGGGCGGTGGCTTGGATGCGGGTGGAAGGTCAGAAAAATTGGGTGTTGACCCGGTCGATCTGGTCGTGTAGGGTACTGCAGGTTGCCCCGGGGTCCTGGCTGAAAAGTCCGGGCGCGGTGTGCGTCCGATTCTTGAGAACTCAACAGCGTGCCGAAAGTCAATGCCGAAATTAGCATTAACCCCGTACACAGGCATGGGCGTTTATCTTCTACCTGGATCTCCTTCGGAGTTTTGGGTGGTGGGTTGTCTATGTTTTGTGTCGGATTCCTTTGAAATATTTTCTGGATTCAAGTCAGTTTGATTTGTTTCTGATGTTCAAAGGATCACTCGATGTGTCGACTCACCGGTTTTCCGGTTTGTCATATTTTTCAACGGAGAGTTTGATCCTGGCTCAGGACGAACGCTGGCGGCGTGCTTAACACATGCAAGTCGAGCGGTAAGGCCCCTTCGGGGGTACACGAGCGGCGAACGGGTGAGTAACACGTGAGCAACCTACCCTCAACTTTGGGATAAGCCTCGGAAACGGGGTCTAATACCGAATATCATCACAGGCTTCATGGTTTGTGGTTGAAAGTTCTGGCGGTTGGGGATGGGCTCGCGGCCTATCAGCTTGTTGGTGGGGTAATGGCCTACCAAGGCTTCGACGGGTAGCCGGCCTGAGAGGGCGACCGGCCACACTGGGACTGAGACACGGCCCAGACTCCTACGGGAGGCAGCAGTGGGGAATATTGCGCAATGGACGGAAGTCTGACGCAGCAACGCCGCGTGAGGGATGACGGCCTTCGGGTTGTAAACCTCTTTCAGCAGGGACGAAGCGAGAGTGACGGTACCTGCAGAAGAAGGACCGGCCAACTACGTGCCAGCAGCCGCGGTAATACGTAGGGTCCGAGCGTTGTCCGGAATTATTGGGCGTAAAGGGCTCGTAGGCGGTTCGTCGCGTCGGGAGTGAAAACTCGGAGCTTAACTCCGAGCCTGCTTCCGATACGGGCAGACTAGAGGTAGGCAGGGGAGAGCGGAACTCCTGGTGTAGCGGTGGAATGCGCAGATATCAGGAAGAACACCGGTGGCGAAGGCGGCTCTCTGGGCCTTACCTGACGCTGAGGAGCGAAAGCGTGGGTAGCGAACAGGATTAGATACCCTGGTAGTCCACGCCGTAAACGTTGGGCGCTAGGTGTGGGGGACATTCCACGTCCTCCGTGCCGCAGCTAACGCATTAAGCGCCCCGCCTGGGGAGTACGGCCGCAAGGCTAAAACTCAAAGGAATTGACGGGGGCCCGCACAAGCGGCGGAGCATGCGGATTAATTCGATGCAACGCGAAGAACCTTACCTGGGTTTGACATATAGGGAAATCCTCCAGAGATGGGGGGTCCGTAAGGGTCCTATACAGGTGGTGCATGGCTGTCGTCAGCTCGTGTCGTGAGATGTTGGGTTAAGTCCCGCAACGAGCGCAACCCTCGTCCTATGTTGCCAGCACGTTATGGTGGGGACTCATAGGAGACTGCCGGGGTCAACTCGGAGGAAGGTGGGGATGACGTCAAGTCATCATGCCCCTTATGTCCAGGGCTTCACGCATGCTACAATGGCCGGTACAAAGGGCTGCGAAACTGCAAAGTGGAGCGAATCCCAAAAAGCCGGTCTCAGTTCGGATTGGGGTCTGCAACTCGACCCCATGAAGTCGGAGTCGCTAGTAATCGCAGATCAGCAACGCTGCGGTGAATACGTTCCCGGGCCTTGTACACACCGCCCGTCACGTCATGAAAGTCGGCAACACCCGAAGCCGGTGGCCTAACCCCTTGTGGGAGGGAGCCGTCGAAGGTGGGGCTGGCGATTAGGACGAAGTCGTAACAAGGTAGCCGTACCGGAAGGTGCGGCTGGATCACCTCCTTTCTAAGGAGCATTCGGCAGGCCACTCGATGAGTGTCCTGTCTATTCATCGTTTCTCAGGCAAACGTCCTGGGGCGATGGTGCTTCGGAATGTGGAACATTGACCATTAGGTCTGGATCTCGTCTGATCGAGCTAGTACTGCTGAACCTCTTCTGGAGGGGAGGCGTGGAACGTGAGTGATGAGGGGTGAATGGCCGAGGCGCGCTGTTGGGTCCTGAGGAATCGGGCTCGGCTTTCTGGACTTTAGGGTCTGGGGGTTGGGACTGGTTTTTCTGGGTCACGATCGCACTGGAGTGTTCTGGTGTGTGGGTGGCTGGGGCCGGCTCTCACCAAACCGTTGGTGTGGGTGTTGTTGTTTGGGTGTTTTGTTTCCCTGGGCTTCGATGCTGGCATGACAGGTGGTGTGGATGGGTTGGTTACTGCCCGTATTTTGAGAACTGTATAGTGGACGCGAGCATCTTTTTGTAGCGTAATTTTGTTTGTTCTTTGTGGTGACAAGCTACTAAGGGCAATCGGTGGATGTCTTGGTACCAAGAGCCGATGAAGGACGTTGGAGCCTGCGATAAGCCCCGGGGAGTTGGCAACCGAGCTGTGATCCGGGGGTGTCCGAATGGGGAAACCCAGCTGGCATTCTAAAGCCAGTTACCAGTGCCTGAACACATAGGGTTCTGGAGGGAACGCGGGGAAGTGAAACATCTCAGTACCCGCAGGAAGAGAAAACAATAGTGATTCCGTGAGTAGTGGCGAGCGAAAGCGGATGAGGCTAAACCATGTGCGTGTGATAGCCGGCGTGCGTTGCGTATATGGGGTTGTGGGAGCATTCGGGTCTTAATGCCGTGAGACCGGAGAGTTATAAATCACTGTTGAAGTCGAATCTTCTGGAATGTTGAGCCGTAGTGGGTTATAGCCCTGTAGGCGTAAGACAGTGACTCTTGAGTGTTTTCCCAAGTAGCACGGGACTCTTGAAATCCCGTGTGAATCTGGCGGGACCACCCGCTAAGCCTAAATACTTCTTGGTGACCGATAGCGGACTAGTACCGTGAGGGAAAGATGAAAAGTACCCCGGGAGGGGAGTGAAATAGTACCTGAAACCGGTTGCCTACAATCCGTCGGAGCATGTTCCTTGTGGATGTGTGACGGCGTGCCTTTTGAAGAATGAGCCTGCGAGTTAGTGGTGTGTGGCGAGGTTAACCCGTGTGGGGTAGCCGTAGCGAAAGCGAGTCTGAATAGGGCGCTTTAGTCGCATGCTCTAGACCCGAAGCGGAGTGATCTATCCATGGGCAGGTTGAAGCGTGGGTAAGACCGCGTGGAGGACCGAACCCACCAGGGTTGAAAACCTGGGGGATGACCTGTGGATAGGGGTGAAAGGCCAATCAAACTCCGTGATAGCTGGTTCTCCCCGAAATGCATATAGGTGCAGCGTCGCGTGTTTCTTACCGGAGGTAGAGCACTGGATGGTCTAGGGGGCTTACCGGCTTACCGAAATCAGCCAAACTCCGAATGCCGGTAAGTGAGAGCGCGGCAGTGAGACTGCGGGGGATAAGCTCCGTAGTCGAGAGGGAAACAGCCCAGATCACCAGCTAAGGCCCCTAAGCGATTGCTAAGTGGAAAAGGATGTGGAGTTGCCCAGACAACCAGGAGGTTGGCTTAGAAGCAGCCACCCTTGAAAGAGTGCGTAATAGCTCACTGGTCAAGTGATTCCGCGCCGACAATGTAGCGGGGCTCAAGCAATCCGCCGAAGCTGTGGCATTCACATATGTACCCGGCACAGACTTGATTTGTGTCCAGGTGTGTGGATGGGTAGGGGAGCGTCGTGCAGCGTGTGAAGCAGCCTAGTGATGGAGTTGTGGATGCTGCACGAGTGAGAATGCAGGCATGAGTAGCGAATGACGGGTGAGAAACCCGTCCGCCGGATGATCAAGGGTTCCAGGGTCAAGCTAATCTGCCCTGGGTAAGTCGGGACCTAAGGCGAGGCCGACAGGCGTAGTCGATGGACAACGGGTTGATATTCCCGTACCGGCATTAACACGACCCGACCGAACCTGCTGATGCTAAGCCAACAAAGCCTTGATGTCTTCGGACGGATTGGTGGAGTTGGTGACCCGAGGTGGTAGTAGGTGCATTGAGGAGTGACGCAGGAGGGTAGTCCAACCGCGGCGATGGTAGGCGTAAGCTGATCCGCGGGCAAGGTGGTAGGGCGAGACATAGGCAAATCCGTGTCTCACAGAGCCTGAGAGCCGAGGCGGACCCGTTTAGGGGAAGTGGATGATCCCATGCTGCCGAGAAAAACTTCGCAGTGAGTGTTAGAGCCGCCCGTACCCCAAACCGACACAGGTGATCAGGTAGAGAATACCAAGGCGATCGAGTGAACCATGGTTAAGGAACTCGGCAAAATGCCCCCGTAACTTCGGGAGAAGGGGGGCCGGATGCGTTAGGCAGTTCTCCTGCCGAAGCGTTGATGGCCGCAGAGACCAGGCCCAAGCGACTGTTTACTAAAAACACAGGTCCGTGCGAAGAAGTAATTCGATGTATACGGACTGACGCCTGCCCGGTGCTGGAACGTTAAGGGGACAGGTTAGTCGGTTTCGGCCGGCGAAGCTTTGAACTTAAGCGCCAGTAAACGGCGGTGGTAACTATAACCATCCTAAGGTAGCGAAATTCCTTGTCGGGTAAGTTCCGACCTGCACGAATGGCGTAACGACTTGGGCGCTGTCTCAACCGTGGACTCGGCGAAATTGCATTACGAGTAAAGATGCTCGTTACGCGCAGCAGGACGGAAAGACCCCGGGACCTTTACTACAACTTGGTATTGGTGGTCGGTACAACTTGTGTAGGATAGGTGGGAGGCTGTGAAGCTCGGACGCCAGTTCGGGTGGAGTCATCGTTGAAATACCACTCTGGTTGTTCTGGCTGTCTAACTTTGGTCCGTTATCCGGATCAGGGACAGTGCCTGGTGGGTAGTTTGACTGGGGCGGTCGCCTCCTAAAAGGTAACGGAGGCGCTCAAAGGTTCCCTCAGCCTGGTTGGCAATCAGGTGTCGAGTGTAAGTGCACAAGGGAGCTTGACTGTGAGACAGACATGTCGAGCAGGGACGAAAGTCGGAACTAGTGATCCGGCGGTGGCATGTGGGAGCACCGTCGCTCAACGGATAAAAGGTACCCCGGGGATAACAGGCTGATCTTCCCCAAGAGTCCATATCGACGGGATGGTTTGGCACCTCGATGTCGGCTCGTCGCATCCTGGGGCTGGAGTAGGTCCCAAGGGTTGGGCTGTTCGCCCATTAAAGCGGCACGCGAGCTGGGTTTAGAACGTCGTGAGACAGTTCGGTCCCTATCCGCTGCGCGCGCAGGAGACTTGAGAAGGGCTGCCCCTAGTACGAGAGGACCGGGGTGGACGAACCTCTGGTGTGCCAGTTGTTCCGCCAGGAGCACGGCTGGTTGGCTACGTTCGGGAGTGATAACCGCTGAAAGCATCTAAGCGGGAAGCACGCTTCAAGATGAGGTCTCCCACCGGGTTAACCGGGTAAGGCCCCCAGTAGACCACTGGGTTGATAGGCCAGAAGTGGAAGCACCGCAAGATGTGGAGCTGACTGGTACTAATAGGCCGAGGGCTTGTCACACACACCCCAACGGGTGTCACAGAGTCTGACATGCTGCGCTACAAGTAACATTGATGTTCGCGTTCACTGTACGGTTCCCGAAATACGGTCAACCCCAGCCTCCACAACCCCACACGGGGGTTGTGTGACTGTGCAGGTGGTTGGTTGATATTTTGATAGAGTTTCGGTGGCCATAGCGTCGGGGAAACACCCAGTCTCCATTCCGAACCTGGAAGTTAAGCCCAACAGCGCCGATGGTACTGCGACCGGGAGGTCGTGGGAGAGTAGGACGCCGCCGGACATTCACACTGTTAAGGGCCACCCCAATGGGGTGGCCCTTAACATTTCTCCTTGCACTTCGAGTCAGTGGACTGTCTCGTTGGCAAGGAGTTTCTTGCGTGTGGGCGTATAGGTCCACCACGGGCGCCCTGGATTGCCGTTCGCCTGGTCTGTGGCGGACATGATCGTGTCCAGGAGACACGGGTCGAGGCGCTGGCCGTCGATGGTGCAGATCGTTTCGTAGAGGTCCACGGGGTCGCGGCCGGCCAACTCGTCGACCTTGGTGATACCCGCACGTTCCAGGTACCGGGCTACTGCTGGACCCACGTTCATGAGACTCGTCAGGTCTGAGGCTGTGGCTTTCATACGCCCATCGTGTCGGACCGCGGTATCCGGCGTCTTGAAGGTTTCGGACACTCCGTAGGGTCTGCGCATGGAACAAGCGGTGATGGCGCTGATCGTCGGGCTGCCCGGGGCGGGGAAGACGACCCTCGCTCGGCAGTTGGAGGACGAACTGAAAGCAATCCGGTTCACGCCAGATGAGTGGATGGACGGACTGTTGGGAGTGAGCGAGGAGGACGGCAAGCGCTGGGTCCTCGAGTCGGAGCTGCTCTGGGGGATCGCTGCCCGCGCGTTGGTACTGGGTACGAGCGCTGTCCTCGACTACGGCTGTTGGTCCGAGGTCGAACGCGACCTGTTCCGAGATCGTGCGCACGAACTGGGCGCCCTGACGCAGATCGTCGTACTGGATTTGCCGTTGGATGAGCTGTGGAAGCGGCTCGACGCGCGGAATGCGGCGTTGCCGGCTGGGACCTTTCGGATCAGTCGGGATGAGTTGGAGGAGTGGGCCGCCAAGTTCGAGGCGCCTAACGATGCAGAGTTGGCGCGGTGGGACCGTCAGATCGTCGTGACCGAGTAGCTCGACCGTCCCCACTGAGGAGGTCGGTCAGGCCTCGGGGGCGATACCGACCAGTGCGGCCGCTGCGCAGATGTGGACCGGGGTCAGGTCGGCGGGGGCTACCGGAGCTTGCAGGAGCGTGCCGCGTTCGAAGGGCGTCAGTCCGATGTCGATGCCATGGGCACCGGCGACCATGCCGCGGACGTACGTGAGCCAGCCCATCATCGGGATACCCCGGCGGAAGACGCCGGCCGCGGCAGCGAGCTCAGTGTCGGCGATGCTGGCCCACTCTGGTTCCCAGATCGTCACGACCGCGCGCAGCACCTGGGCGAACCGCTCCGACTGTGCGAGCGCGTCCTCGTCGCTCCAGTGCAGCGTGAGCTGATCCGAGACCGTGGTGAGCGTCCCGCCCATGGACAGGTCGAACAGCCAGGGCAGTTCGCCCGTGCTCTGCAGATGCAGGCGCGTCGTGCTGGAGCCGTTCGCGAGGACCTTGGTGGTGGCCTCGACCATCTCTTGGAGCGGGTTGGAGCCGTCGGCCTCGAGTACGTGGTAGCCCCAGCGTTCGTCCTGGGTCCAGTTGTGTACGTCGGGGAACGCGACAGCGACCGCGGTCAGGGTACGGCCGACCCGGAGTGCGCGGTGTTCGACAGACTCGTCACGATGGGGCCACTGGGCGCGGAGTAGCCAGGATGCCATTCACGCCCTCCGATCGTGACGCGGCCGGTCCCGCGCTGGAGACGGTACGCCGGAAGTCAAGCGATTGACCAGAGCTCCGCGCACACTGCGTGAGCGAACCGCGGACCGAGCTCGCCAACGGCAGGCAGGTGCGGTGCGGATCTCTGGAGCGTTCACCGGTCCAGTCTGAGGCCCCACGGGCCGCGCGTCTGCACCGGGGTCCGATTTAGGTAATCACCCGGCCAAAGTCTGGACAACTGTCAAGGAGTCAGAGTGGGTGACGCGACGTCCAGAGTTGGGGTCGAGCCTCGGTAGGACGTCAGCCACTCGCGGAGGAGCTCGACGCGGCCGCCGTACTCTTCGTTGCCCTTGACGACGGGTGCCTGGTTGTAGGCCATCGTGTCGGAGCTGCGCCGGAGTTTGACGTACAGCCGGGACGACGCCAGTGCGTAGCGCTCCATGTCGTCCTGCAGCGCGCCGATGACCGTGATGTTGCGGTCGCGGCCGATCTGCTCGAACAGTGCGACGGCCTCTCGGCGGTGCTGCGATCCCAGGTTGCGGCCAAGCTCGTCGAGGATCAGCAGGAGCGGTCGGTCCGAACCGCCAGCGAGCGCGGCTGCGCAGACCAGCTTGACCGCCTTCTCGTCCATCTGGGCGGTGTTGCCCTTCACGTTGAACGCGGAGAACGGCCCGCCCTCCGAACGGCGCCACTTCGGCGTGACCGTCCAGCGCCACGGCTTGTCCGGCTCGGCCGGCGGGTCAGGCTCCGGGAACTCGAGCTTCGCGCCGTACCCGCCGTACTGCTGGTCGAGGCGGTCGAACTCCTGGGAGACCAGCCGCAGGCGCGCCTTGATGCCGTCCGCGAGGGATGCGCGGTGGGCGCGGGCGGTGCTCTCGGCTTCGCCCAGGCCTTCGCGGGCGCGCTCGAGGGCGGCGTTGCGTTCAGCGCGCTGGCTGGCGATCTGCTGTTGCTGCAGGCTGTCGAACGTCTCGTGCTGTGCGAGGTGGCTGCTCAGCGTCCGATGCAATGCCGGGACAAGGCTGACGCGGGCGCCGAGAGTGCCGTTCGTCCAGCCCTCCGGGCCGTTGAGGATCTCCCAGAGCTCGGTCGGGATCTCCTCGCGCGAGCGCGCGTTCGGGAAGCAGCGGCGAATGACATCCTCGAGTTGGGTGCAGGCCTGGTGGTTCCAGTCAGCCGTCGTACGGCGCTGGGCGTCGTCCGGCAGCCCGAGAATGAACGCCTCAGCCTCGCTGGGTGACCCTCCCCAAGCGGTCGTTCGCGTTGTCAGGTCGAGTGAGGTCTGCTCCTCGATCAGCGTGAGCCGGCGAGCTGTCAGGTCGTCGAGCATCCGTTCGTGGTCGCGGCGGGTCGACTCGAGGTTCTTCAGCCGTTCGTCACGGACGAGTTGCTGCCCGGCGGCGGCCTCGGCGGACTCCTTGGCGGCCTGCAGCTCCGGCGCGAGCGAGTCACGGTCGGTCTCGTGCCGGTCGATCTTCTCGCGGAGCGCGAGGATCTGCTCCTGCACCGACTCGGCGTCGGCGAGTGCGCGGGCAGCCGCCGTACGACGTTGGGCTTGGTCGACCCGGGATCGCGCCTGGTCGAGCGCGGCGGAGGCGACAGCTCGCGCCTCGACGGCGGCCTCGACGCGGCGGCGAGCAGCCTCGATCCGTGCGGTGCGGCCGGTCAAGGGCTCGTCGAACTGGCCGACTGCGACGACACCGGCGACGTCGTCGATGTTGTCCTTGGTCGCGCGTTCACCGATCACGGAGAAGAAGGCGTCCAGCTTGAAGCGCTTGTCGGCGGACTTCGGTCCACCGCGCAGCCCCTTGCCGGCGCCCGGCCGGTTCGCGAGCACCAGCAGGAATCCGGCGTACCCGGCATCGGCCAGGGCAGTCGAGGCGACGGTCGCGTCGACGGCGTCGATGACGACTGCCTCGCGGTACGGCGCTAGGCGCGGCTCCCACTCGGTGCGGTCCGAGGACGGCAGCTCGGTGATGTCGGTCAGCGCACCGCACTCGATGCCAGCGTTCTCCAGCACCTGCTGCTGCGGCGCCGACACGGTCTGACCGCTCTCGGCTTCGCGCAACTCAGCCGACGCATGGTCGACCGCGGACCGGGCGAGGTGCTCCCGGCCGATGTGCTCCTCAAGAATCGCGCGCGCCTCGTCTTGCTCCTGAGCCGCGGCGTCCAGGTCGCGTCCGTCGGCCGAGCGGCCCGCCTCGAGCAGCCGGCGATGCTCCTGACCGAGCCGCTCCAACTGCTCTCGCACCGAACGCTGGGCCAGGTCGAGTTCACGGTCGCGCGCGTCGAGCTTGTCGCGCTCCTGCCGGGTCAGCTGAACGTCCCGGAGCAGGACCTCCTCATTGCCAAAGGCATCGATCTCGGTGTCGACGGCCTCGCGCCGGGCCTCCTGCTCGGCCACGCGTTCGTCGAGTACGCCGAGCTCCTGCCGGATCTCGGCGTTCCGCGCCTCGCCATCGATCAGGTGCCGGGCGCAACGGGCCTGCCACGATTCCTTCGCGTCGGCGAGTGCCTCACGGGCCGCGGCACGCTGCAGGATGCCGGCCTCGACCGTCGCCATCTCCTGCTCCCAGCGCTGCAGGTCGGCGGTCGCCTGCTTGGTCGCCTCGCGTTGCGTGTGCTCCGCGGATCGGTGCGCCTGCTCCTGCTCGAGCTCGTGATCGAGGCCGGTCAGGGTGGCGATCGCGTTGAAGATGCGGGCCGGGCCGAGTTCGTTGAGCGGTTCGGCGAGGAGGTTGGCGGTCGGGCTGGATCGCACCGACGTCGACAAGAACGAGACGCAGCGGACCTGACCGCCGTACAAGACTGTGGACAGCTTGTTGGCGTGGAAGTCGGTGCGGCCGTTCGAATGCGGGAGGGCGGCCCAGAGGGCGTCGGCGCCGGCGGCGCGTTCGGCTTCGGTGGCGCCGTACGGGACGTGCAGGCCGCTCTTCCAGCGCAGGTCGATGTACGACGCTTTGCGGTTGATGCGGATCCAGACTGTGATCGCGGCCGCTTCGATCTCGGCCAGGTCGGTCAGGTCGGGGTCGGAGAAGACGCCGACGATGTAGCCGCGGTCGACGTTCGACCAGTTGCCTTCCTGGCCGGCTGCTTCGGCGGTGAAGAGGAGCTCGGCTGCGCCGGGAGCGCCGCTGGTCAGGCGCCATTGGTCGTCGGCGTGCAGGAGGCTGAGGGCTGCGATCCAGGAGGACTTGCCGGCGCCGTTCGAGTCTGTCGGGCCTTGGCCGGCGACTGTGACGAGGCCCTGGCCGACCATCGGGATCGGGTGCGTCGAGAGGCGGGACAGGTCGACGACCTGGACGCCGAGCAGCACCTTGGACCCGAGGATGTCGAACGGACCGTCCTCTACACCGCTGCTCATGCGACTCCTTCTTCCGTGGTGCTGTCATCCGTAATGCTGGGGGTGCCGGCGCGGGCTCGGATTGCTTCGGCGATCGGGCTCGCGGGGGCGGCGGCGAGGATCAGTTGGTCTTGCAGTCGGCGGCGGGCGGCTGGGGTGAGCCGCTGGAGTTGTGGACCGGGGATGTAGCTCGGGCCGCCGGAATGGTCTCCGGAGAGTTGGATCAGGCCGGCTGCGCGGAGGCGTTGGAGGGCGAGGCGACGTTCCTCGCCGCTGATCCGAGTGGTGCGTAGCTCGTCGACGGTGGTGGGGCGGGCTGACTTCCAGCTGTCGCCCGTCAGGATCCCTTCGCTGCGGGGGATCGCGACGGAGTGGATCAGGACTAGGACCAATACGGCGCGATCGATGACGGAGAGGGGTTGCCAGCCTTGGGTGGTGAGGGTCGCGGCGACGTCGTCGGCGTACCCGGCGGTCCAGTGGGTGCCGTCGACGTGGACCAGGGTGCGGCCGATGAGTTTCAGCATCTTCTGGACATGTCGGCGAAGCGTTACGTCCCTTAGGCCGGCTAGTTGGACTTCGGCTACCGGGTGGGCGGCGTATTGGACGGCGCTGAACGCGGCCAGTACTTCGTCGCGGGAGCGGTCGCTCAGATCCTGCAACAACGGATCAAACAACACGTGCAGATCACTCATCAGATGCTCCCGTACGCCGTTCTCCCGCCAGACCGCCATCCGCCAGACCCTCGCCCGTGGGGTCAGAGGAGATGGAGGAGGAGTTGCCGTCCGTGGGGGCAGAGGAGGTGGAGGACGAGTCCGCAGCGCGATCCGTCGGGCTCTCGTCCGTGGGGTCAGAGCCGGCCGTGTCCGCAGCGCGATCCGTCGGGTTGTCGTCCGTGGGACTGGAGGAGATAGGAGTGGGGTCTGCCGCGAGATCAGTTGGGCCGGGGTCCGTGTCCTCGCCATCCGAGTCGCTGGGGAGCGCCTCTGCGGGTAGTTCTGGGGTGGGGGTGGTTAGGACTGGTGGGGGTGGGTCTGGGAGGTGGCGGCAGAGGTCTCGGAGGGTGGCTTGGTCGGTGGGGGTCCAGGTGACTACTCGGGGGCCCAGGCGGACTTCGGCGGCCTTTTCGTTCCAGAGGAGCCAGTGGGTGGCGTGGAGGCGGCGGAGGCTGCCGATGATCAGGGTGAGATCGCTGGACTGTTCGGGGCGGCCGCGCATACCGGCGTACACGGATCTGATCTGGGCGAGCGTGCCCGTCGTACCGGGCCACGCGGGACCGCTGCGGTCGGTCCAGCAGCAGGCGACGCAGATCGCGAGTACGCGGGCGGTCTCGTTCGGCTGCTCGACGGCGACCGGGGGAGTGCCGAGCTCCTCCAGGACGGTGTGCCCGGCTCCGGTCGGCAGCGTCGGCACGAGCCAGACCGTCGAACCGTCCGGCGAAGTGGCCCTCGTCAGGCCGGCGACAGCGGGCGTGTCCGGCTCGACCTCGAGCGGACCGGCGGACTGCACCTTCGCCCACCACAGCGCGTTGTAGAGCCGCCGCTCGACGGCCTCCGATGGCGGCGTACTCATGACACCACCCGCCGGAAGACGCCCTCGGTTGCCCAAGGGGTGCCTGCGTTGGGGTCGATCCGCATCCCGTCCGACCACACCAGCTCGTACTCGAGCTCATCGTGCAAATGAGCCGCAGTCAGCTCGGCCAGGACGCGGCGGGCCGTGATCCAGTCGCCCGCGTCGTCGATGACCTCGACCACGTCGACGGATGCCCGCCCGGCCAGCACCCGCTCGGCCTCCGCACGGAGCTCTTCCCGATCCGTCGCGGCAGCTGATTCCGGTGCGTCGACGTCCCCGGTCGGTCGCGGCGGCGCCATCCGGGCGGTCCCAGTACGCCGTCCTGTCTCGACGGCCTCGACCATCGTCTGAGGTGAGAAGTCTGGCGCCGCAGCATCGAACAGCAACCCATCCAGTACGCCGGCCAGGACCTCCGGCGAGCTGCTCCGGGTGAACGTCAGCCACGTCTCGATCGGCAGCAGTCCGAGCGCGCGCGTCGTACCAGCTCGCTCCACCAGTCGACCAGCCGCCAGCTGCACGGCATCGGCGTACGCCGCCAATGCCATCCGCAGCGAAGTACACGCGCGATGCAGCCCAGGCCATCGGTCCAGCACGATCCGGTGGACCTTCTCGGCCTGCTCGATCAGGCGCTCGTTGCCCCAGGCGAGCTGGGCGTTCTCCCGGAGCTGGGCGGTGGTGCTGGTCGAGACGAGGATGGCGAGCTCGTTCCCGAGCAGGCGGAACACCTTCGTCAACCGCTCGATGGACGCGAGGCCGTTGTCCTCGGTCGCCTTCGGATCACTGACGCTGTGCGCCTCCAGCGTGAGCAGCTGGTGCAGCTCGCCCTGACCGCCCTGCACGGACATCCGGCGCAGGAACATCAGCATCACGTACGGCGCGAACGCGGCGCGGTGACGCAGTTCGTTCGGCCGGTCGACGAGTTTGGTGATGGCGCCGTACTGACGCAGTACGTCGAAGCGCCGGACGATCACGTCGTGGGGATAGGTGCGGCAGGCGAGCGTGGCTTGTTCGACCGTGAGGCCGTCGCTGCCGGCCTCGGCGAAGGCGTCCAGGATCGCCTGGTCCACGTCGAGTAAGTCGGGGTCGACGATCATCGCGCCGGCTTCGCGGGCGAGCACGGCGAAGACCTGGCGATAGACACGCAGCACGGCCGCTTCGGCCTCGGCGTCGAGCAGTGTCGCGTCCATCCGTACTCCCTCCCGTGTGATAGCGCGCGGCTACCAGAGAAAGGACTCTAACCACCCGCTCCCACAACCCAAAACCCACCTGCCGCGAACCTGTGGACAACCTCAGGCGGGCTCGGTGGAAAACCAGATGCAGAGGGTCGGACGGGTGCTTACCATCCGAGATGTGATGAGAATCCTTGGCTGACGCGGTCACTAAAGACCGCGTCAGTACCACGTCGCCTTAGGGCGTTCGCAACGCCGGTGTGGACCCGCTACAGGGTCCCCGGTGCGCTTGCTGATTCTCTCCTTTCGGAGCTTTGCACATGACCGTGCATGACGCGCGCCCCATCGGTGCGCAACACCCCTGTGTCCGCGACCTGCTCACCGTCCGCAAGGACGCCTCACCCGGCCGGATCATGGTCGAGGGCAGCTGGGAACACGATCGCCTACTCGCCACCCAGACCACCATCGACGCCTTCTTCTGGTGTCCCGAGGCCGGTACGACGGACGCGGTACACCGGATCGCGGCACGCGCCGCCGAGGTGTATCGCATCTCGGAGAAGCTGCTCGCCCGGCTCTCCCGCAAGACCCGCCCCGACGGGCTGATCTCGATCGCCAGGCTGCCGGTGTGGAAGCCGCAGGCGTTCGAGTTCACCAACCGATCCCTGGTCCTCGTCGCGGACGGAGTCGAGTACGCCGGGAACCTCGGCACTCTGATCCGTACCGCCGACGCCGCCAACGCAGACTGCCTCGTCCTCACCAGCAGGCGAGCCCGCCCCAGCCACCCCGCCGTGTACTCCGCCAGCCGTGGGACCGTCCTGTCCACACCGGTCCTGGAGTTCGACGACATCGCGGCCGCCGCGGAGTGGTTGCGCGACCACAACTTCCGCGTCCACCTCGCCGACCCGGCGGCGACCGGGAGCTACCGGGTGCCGCAGTACGACGGACCGACCGCTTTCGTGGTCGGTTCGGAAGGTATGGGCCTGTCGCGCGAATGGCATGAGCAGGGTTTCGGCGCGGTGTCGATCCCGATGCTCGGGCAGGCGGACTCGCTCAACGTCGCGCTGTCGGCCGGCATCCTGCTGTTCGAAGCGCGGGCTCGGAAGGAAGGCTGGTGAGCGGCCAGGCAGAATTGCGTCTGCCGCCATAGACACGAGGAGTGAGCCAGTGCCGTTCGAACCAGGCGAGGTCGTCGCCCCGTCAGATCCACGCATCGTCCTGGAGGGACAGTGGGGTCAGCAGCCCGGAGTGGCGATCACCGTCAACTCCGGGTCGCGGATCTCGTTCTCGTTCGCGGGCGAACGGCTCCAGCTCCTCTTCGACACCGACGGCCTCACCGTCGCGCCGCACCTGTGGGTCACGGTCGACGACGGTGAGCCCGAGCTTCAGCTGCTCGACGCCCCCGTGATCGAGCTGTCCGCGCCGACCGGGCAGCACAGGGTCGAGGTCGTGGTGAAGGACGTGAACGAGCACGCCAATCGGTGGAACCCGCCGTTCGAGTGTGCGGTCGTGTTCGCCGGGCTCGTGCTCGACGTGAACTCGCGGCTGCGGCTGAGCGGTCGCCCGGGCGGTCCGCGGATCGAGTTCTACGGCGACTCGATCACGCAGGGCGTGCGGTCGCTGAGCTCGCACTCGGAGTCGGAGGGCGCTGACGGTACGACGACGTACGCCTATCTGACCGCCCGCGCGTTCGGGGCGACGTCGTACCAGGTCGGCTTCGGGAGCCAGGGGATCAGCAAGCCGGGCAACGGCGAGGTGCCGGCAGGGGTCGAGTCGTTCGGCTGGAACTTCGCCGGCTCGCTCGCCGAACGCGTCGAGCCGTCCGACGTCGTCGTGATCAACCTCGGCGTGAACGACCCGACCCTCGAGGCCGAGGAGTACGCCGGATACGTCAGGCGGGTGCGATCGGCGTACCCGGAGTCGACGCTTGTGGCGCTCACCCCGTTCAACGGCAAGCACGCCGACACGATCGAGGCCGCGGTCAAGTCCCTCGACGACCCGAACCTCGTCTACCTCGACTCCACCGGCTGGATCACCGAAGACGACTGCACCGATCTCGTCCACCCCAGCGTCGCCGGGCACGCGAAGATCGCCGAGCACCTCATCCCGGCGCTGGAATCCCACACGTCATTGCGCCGCCGAACATGACATTCGCGAGCGTGGACGAGTACATCGAGTCCTTCCCGCCGGATGTCCGGGAGATCCTCGAGCAGGTACGCCGTACCATCCACGCCGTCGTCCCCACAGCCGGCGAGAAGATCAGCTACCAAATCCCCACCATCACCCTCAACGACAAGCCCCTCATGCACTTCAGCGCCTGGAAACACCACATCGCCCTCTACCCCATCCCACCCCTCGACGAGCCCCTAGCCACAGCCGTAACCCCCTACCGCTCCGGCAAAGGCACCCTCAAGTTCCCCCTAAAAGACCCCATCCCTTACGACCTCATCACCAGGCTGACCCAGGCGTTCGTGGCTGCTCGGGGTTAGCTTCCGAACGCCGGAGCGATCGCTCGAGCGAACGCGAGGATGGAACCCGCACGCATCGAGCCCACGGGGAACGAGAAGACCCCGACGAAGGATTGCCGCTTGCTCTGGAACGTGACGTGTCCGTCAGCGCCCTGCCAACCTTCGGCGCCAACAGACACCTTGTGGGAACGCGTAGCGCCAGTTCCCTTCTGCATAACCAAGAAGTCCTCGGCCGCATCGGAGCTCCCGTCACCGGCGCGAGCGAACACCGAGCGAGTGGCGGATCCCCACTGACAGCGCAGGTATCCCTTGACGATCGCGTCTCGTCGCACCGTCGCCTTCGTACCGAGGATGTCTTCGGCCGCCCTCGTCCCACGTGCGCACTCGGGGCGTTCGACAACGGCCGCAGCGGTTGGGATGCCACCGGCCAGGTTCGTGATGGTCCGCGCCATGGACCGGAGCTCGTCGAGGTCTCCGTAGCCGGCGTTCTCTGTCTCGAGCCTGAGCTGCCGATCGTTCACTTGGAACACGAGCCAGGCCGTGGCTCGTGCGGGGTTCGCGGCCCAGGAATCCGTGCCCACTCCACCGTCGATGACTTTATTGGCGGCCGAGTACGCACGTTGCGCCACCTCGTCATTCTTCCGGAACGTGGCAGCGTCAGCCGCGGTCACCGGGAGGACCGACACCGAGACATGAATCGCGTGTTCCAACACCTCTGAGTCGACCAGCAAACAGGTGTCGGACGGGGGCACATGCAGGCCGGGTATGGACGGCTCGACCGTCCAATGTCCCTTGAACTCATTGCCTGTGGGCTCTGCTTGGAGCCGCTCACAGAGGTTGCCGGTTGGCTTTTGGGTGGTTGCTGGGTGCTGGGTCGCGGCTTGGTTCATGGCGTCGGGTTGTTTGTCGGAGCAGGCCGTCAAGGTTAGTGCGGCCAGTACGCACGCCAGGCCGATGATTCGACGCATGTTTGTAGACCCTCCCCAGGAACTCAGCGGGAGCTTAGAGGAGGTCTTGGGGGTCGGGGGAGGGTGGGCTGGTCAGGGTCCAGTCGTTGAAGTGTTGGGTGAAGTGGTACCAGAGGTTGTCTTGGCCTAGGCGGAGTTGGGTTTTGCCTCGGGTTACTCGGTTGGCTTGGGTGGTGGCGCCGGGGAGGGCTTCCAGGGCTTCGGCCAGGGATTGTGGGTCTACGTCGGTTGGCTCGTCGATGGTGACTGCCAGGCCGCCGGGGCCGGCTTCGCGCCAGGCCACGGCCCAGCTGGTGAGTTGACGGGCTGGTACGCCGGCTCGGTGGGCCAGGTCGGCGAGTTCCGGCGTACCGAGGAGGATGGCGGCGCGGCGGGCCAGGTCTTGTTGGAAGGTCAGGGCGAGACCACCGTCGCCGTCACCGGAGGCGAACTCCCAGGCTCGGCGGGCAGCGTCGGTTGCGAGGCTGACTAGGTCGCGTACGTCGACTCCCGAGGATCGGGGTGGGTCGAGGACGCGTACGGCCGCTGGGCTGCCGGGTGATCCGAGTGGTCGTGGTGGGACTGGGATCTCACCAGCGTGGGCTTTGTCGAAGGCCGCCTTGGCTGGGATGCCGGCGGGTGGGGGAGTGCGGATGGGGATGGCTGGGTCTGGGGTGGAGCGGCGGGCGCGGAGGGCGGAGAGGAGTTCGTCTTTGCGGCGGCCGCGGAGGAGCAGCAGCGCGAACGGGTCGTCGTCGAGCGAGTCGGCGATGAGGTAGCAGACGGCTGCTGAGTGTTTGCACGGTACGGCGAAGTCTGGGCAGCTGCAGTTGGTGAGGATCTCGCCGGCTCCTGGGAGGAGATCGAGCCCGGCTGCGTGGACGTCGTCGACGACCTCGGGTGGGAGTTCGCCGTCGAGGAGCGCTGCCACGCGGCCGATCTGCGCCGAGACCACGTCGAGGACGGCGTCCCACTCGGAGGTCGAGAACGCGCGGATCCGCACAGTCACCTGGTACGGCGTGACTCGGCTGCCCTGCACCACCGCCTCGACCTCACCCGGGGAGACCGTCAGCTCCAACACGCTCCCACGTCGTGCGTACGAGCGTCCCCGTGAAAGCCGGCCCGGATCCAATCGAGCCCGCTGCTCCAACGCCTCCAACCAAGCCCGCCCCCACCAAGTAGCTCCAAACGACCGCCGAGCCCCCGCCCCCTTCGCGGCCGGCAGTCCCGCATCCTCATCCCCCTTCCGCCGCCACCCCTGCCAAGGCACCCGCTCACCCGCAGGCGGCCGCTCACCCCCACCACCCTCCACCTGCTGCCGCCACTCCAAGCTCCCCGCTGGGCGCGGCGCACCTGGCACACGCTCGTCTCCGCGTGATCCGTCTGGGGGGCGGGGCGTGGGGTGGGGTTCGCTCGCGGCGGGATGGTCATCACGTGGTTGCTCTGCGGCGCGGGGAGTTGGATGGGGTTCGCCTATCGCGGGCTCGTGCTCACGTGGTTCGTTTGCGGCGCTCGGATCATCCTGCACGTGCTTGTCTTCGCGGGGTTCTTCGACGGCGCGGGGCGTGGGGTCGGGGTGGTTGTTGGCGGGAGGAGGTGTGTTGTCACTCATCGGTCTCGCCGGCCAACGACACACGTCCGACGGTTGATGGGTTGTGGATGCCTGCTGCGCCGGCGCGTAGAGGTGTGGTGGACAGCTCGACGAGTTCGGTGAGCTCGGCGTCGGACAGCTCGCTCAGCCAGGCCTCGCCCGATCCGACGACAGCGTCGGCGAGGTTGCGTTTGGTGTTGATGACTGTGGCGATGCGATCTTCCAGTGTGTTCTCGGTGACGAGGCGGTGGACCTGCACCGGTCGGTCCTGGCCGATCCGGTAGGCCCGGTCGGTCGCCTGGTCCTCGACCGCTGGGTTCCACCACCGGTCGTAATGCACGACATGCGTCGCCCGCGTCAGCGTCAACCCGACCCCGCCGGCCTTCAGCGACAGCAGGAACACCTGCGCCTCGCCGTCCTGGAACTGCGAGACCAACTGCTCCCGCTTCCGCACTCCGATCCCGCCGTGCAGGAACAACGACTTCACCTGCCGCGCCGCCAGATGAGCCTCGATCAGCCGGCACATCTCGACGTACTGGCTGAAGATCAGCACCGACTCGCCCTCGGCCAGGATCACGTCCAGCAACTCGTCCAGCGCCGCGAGCTTGCCCGACCGTCGCTCCAACGGCCCAGGCTCGTGCAGGAACTGTGCCGGGTGGTTACACACCTGCTTCAACTGCGTAAGCAGACTCAACACCAACCCACGCCGCGCGATCCCCTCCGCCGACTCGATCTTCGCCAGCGTCTCCTTCGCCACCGCCTGGTACAGCGTGGCCTGCTCAGTCGTCAGCGGTACGACGACATCCTGCTCCGTCTTCTGCGGCAGCTCCGGCGCGATCCCGGGATCACTCTTCTTCCGGCGCAACAAGAACGGTCGTGTCACCCGAGCGAGCCGAGCCGTCGCCTCGTCGTCGTGATACCGCTCCACCGGTACGGCGACATCGTGCCGGAACCGCTCGAGCGTCCCCAGCAATCCGGGCGCCGCCCAGTCCAGGATCGACCACAACTCCGACAACCGATTCTCCACCGGCGTCCCGGTCAACGCGATCCTGGTTGCCGACGGCAACGTCCGCAACGAACGCGCTGTCCGCGACAACGGGTTCTTCGCGTGTTGCGCCTCGTCCGCGACCGCGAGCCCCCAGAACACCTCGCCGAGCACCCGATGGTCCTGCCGAACGACGCCGTACGTCGTCAGCACGACCTCGTCCGGCGCCAGATCACTCAACGTCCGCCCCGCGCCGTGATACCGCCGCGTGGGCACCGACGGCGCGAACCGGGCGAACTCCCGCTCCCACGTCCCCAGCAACGTCGACGGACAGACCACCAACGTCGGACCACGCCCGAGCAACTGAAGGTGCAACGCGATCACCTGGATCGTCTTACCCAGACCCATGTCGTCCGCGAGACAACCACCCAGCCCGAGATCCGCGAGCTGCGCCATCCACGCAACCCCACGGCGCTGGTAATCCCGCAGCGTCGCCTCCAATCCAACAGGCTCTCTAAACGGCGCCGGCGCCCGCAGCCGCGCGAGCATTGACGCCAACGACCCGTTGGCGTCGAACGCGACGAGCTCCCCGTCGACCTCGATCGTCCCGGTCAGCGCAGCGCCCAATGCCTCCGCCCCGGTCAGCTTCCGCGAATCGCCCCGGCGCAGCTTCCGGACGAGATCGTGATCGACCCGGACCCACCGCCCGCGCATCCGGATCATCGGCCGCTTCGCCTCCGCCAGCGCCGCGACCTCCTGCTCGGTCAGCTCCTGCCCGTCCAACGTCGGCCGCCACCGGAACGCGACCAGGTCCGTCAAGCTGAAGTCCGGCCCCGTCACCGCACCCGGAGCCGGCGTCGCGACCGTCCCACGCACAGCCAGCTCACCCGCGAACAACTCGGTCGGCCAGAGCACCTCGATCCCGGCACCCTCCAGCGCCGTGCTGCCCTCGGCCAGCTCCTCCAGATCCGTGTCATCAACGTCAACATCCGACGGCGCCGCGTCCCGCAACGCTGCACCCAACGGCGGCCAGACCCGAGCCCCACGTCGCAACGCCAGCAGCAGATCGGTCTCCGCACGCTCCCCAAGCGCCGCGAGCACGGCGGCCGGCGCACTCCACACGTCTGACACGTCGACCAGCAGGCTCGGATCCACGCCACTGCGCAACTGCAGCACAGCCCGGAACTCCTCGACCGTCTCGGACGGCGGCTCGATCCGCAGCACCAGCCGAGCCCCGGCCTCCTCACTCAAAGCAGTCTCGTCCAACCACCCCGACGGCCCACTCAGCTCCATCGGATCGACACTCGCAAACGCAGCCGCACCAGGACGTACGGCGACCCCGGCCGCCGGCGTCCGCACCAGAGTGTCAGCGAGCGCATCCCAGAACGCCCGGACCAGCTGCTCCGGATCCACGAGCCGCACCGGCCGCGTCCCCTCGATCGGCACCGCATGCCCGTACGCCGGCATCGCGGCGGCCAGATTCCGCAACCAGCCGCGGTCCAAGGGATCGAGCGGCGCCACCCGCCAAGCGCCGTACCCGAGCGGACTGCGATCCGGCACCAACCGACCGCGCCCGATCAACCCGAGCCCGGCCAGCGCTGCCGCCCGCCACGCCTCCCAACTACGCGAGCCACTGTCCCCGGACAGCCGAGAGAGCACCTCGTCGATCCGCAACAACCGCGCCGGCACCGTTGTTCGTCGCACCGAAGATCCCTTCGGCAGCACGAGATCCACCGTCCCGTCGGGGACCTCCCCGGTCGCCGACAGGTCGCCGTACAGCGCCAACCGGCCCGCGCGCGGCGGGTCAGCTGGGACGAAGACGGCGTCGAACATGACCAGCACAGTACGCCGGACCACCGACAACTTTCCGCCCACCGGAGCGAGCCTGTGGACAACCACCCGAGTTGACCTGAACCTACGTTGAGGTTGCACCCTCGAAAGCACAATCCCGAAGCACCACAGCCCGAAGTACAGAACCAAGGAGCGGATATGCGAGCAGCAGTAGTGACCGAGTTCGGCGGCCCGGACGTGATCAGGACCCAGGACTGGCCGGACCCGGCGCCGGCCGCGGGTGAGGTCCTGGTCGAGGTCGCCGTCACCGACATCATCTTCGTCGAGACCGCGATCCGGTCCGGCCGGCACGGCGGGTTCTTCGACGTGAAACCGCCTTATGTGCCAGGCAATTCGCTCGGCGGACGCGTGCGTGCGGTCGGCGCCGGCGTACCCGACGAGTGGCTCGGCAAGACCGTCGTCGGCCGCTCGATCGGCTTCGGTGCACATGCCGAGCTGGCGCTGACGACCACCGACCTCATCGAGGTCCCCGCTGCCCTCGACCTGGAGACCGCGGTCGCAGTCTTCGGCGACGGCTTCACCGCGCTCATGCTCGAGGAACTGGCACCGCCGATGCAGGGCAAGAACGTCCTGATCACCGCCTCTGCCGGCGGCATGGGCCTGCTCCTGACGCAGCTCGCGCACAAGGCCGGAGCTCACGTCATCGCGGCCGCCCGCGGTCAGGAGAAGCTCGACCTCAGCAAGGCACAAGGCGCCGACCTGACCATCGACTACAGCAAGCCGCGCTGGGAGAAGTTGGTGCTAGAAGCAACGAGCGGTCAGGGCGCCGACATCGTCTTCGAGGGTGCCGGCGGCGAGCTCGGCGCGACCGCGTTCACGGTGGTGAAGGACTGCGGCTGGTTCTCGGCCCACGGAGCTCCGAGCGGCGGCTTCGCGGCGTACGACGCGGCCGAGGCGGAGCGACGCGGGATCACGGTCAAGGGCATCCTCGACCTCCGCGCCGACACGACCACGACGGGAGTCACCGGTGCTGAGGTGATCAAGCGAGCGGTCGCCGGAGACCTGGTCCCGGTCATCGACCAGATCTACGACCTCGACCACCTGGCTGACGCGCACCGAGCCCTGGAGAACCGCACCCTCCGCGGCAAGGCCCTACTTCGAGTGAGTTAGGAGACGCGCCCTAGTCGCCGACCGGCTGATCGGCGTGGTCCATGACGGCAGGCGGGTTGGGGCGTGCGGAGACGATCCGGTTGCGCCCGTCCCGCTTGGCGGTCAACAGCGCGTTGTCGGCGGCCAGGATGAGCTGATCCATGGTGTCCGCGACCTCCGGGTACACGGCCGCGCCGATCGAGGCCGGTACGCCGCTGATCACCGCAGTGGTGGCCGTGGTGGTGTCCACCGAGACGCTCAACGCGCTGAGCCGGTCGCGGATCCGCTCCGCCACCTCGAGCACCTCGGTCTCCGATGCGCCCGGCAGCAACACCGCCAGCTCGTCGCCACCCACCCGGGCAACCAGGTCGCCCTGACGGACCTCCGCCCGTACGCTCTCGCCGACCGCGCGCAGCGCCTGGTCACCGGCGGGGTGACCGTAGGTGTCGTTGATCTCCTTGAACTTGTCCAGGTCCAGCATCAGCAGACCGACCGTGCTGCGCAGCGTCTGGGCCCGAGCCAGCTCGGCCGGTACGGCGCTGGCCCAGTACGCCGGAGTGGCCAGACCGGTCTTGACGTCGGTCCCTGCAGCCCGCTGGAACTGGGGGAGCAGCAGATCACGGTGCAGTGCGAGCACTGTGACCATCAGGATCGGGACGACCCATGGGAACGACGCCTGGAGCGCGCCGACCGCCACACCGAGCCCTAGACCGGCGAACACGACGAATTGGTCGGACAGATCGCCCAGAGCGCTCCGGGCGGTCGCTTCCGGGGACGCCAGCAGGATCGCGCCGACCACCAACGCGAAGTTCACCAGCCACCAGGTGCCGATCGCGGCCAGCACCACGATGAGGGTCCATGGCCCGGTCGGTATGCGCGGCTCAGTCAGCAGCCCCCCGGCCTTCAGGACCGCTGCGGACGCCGCACTGGCCAGGATGAAGGTGCTGGCCGAGAAGACCTTGCGGTGGGCGATGGTCCGGCCGTAGACACGGAACCAGGAGTATCCGTACGTCACGGCGACCAGTGCGATGACCAGGCTGAGCGGGAGCAGCAGCAGGCCGGCGAACACCCACAGGTCCTTCAAGTTCGTGTACGGCGAAGTGTTCGCCGCCATCTCGCGTCGGCGCTCGATTCCGCGGGCAGACTCCAGATGAAGGACCGAGGCGACGGCCAGTACGGCGAAGGCCGTCCACTCGGACGGCCTGACGCCGGCTCGGGCGCCGGAGATCGTCGAGGCCACAGCCAAGGCGGTGATGACGACTGCGACAGCGTCCACGCCGAGCACGTAGCTCAACGCGGGACGCGGCAACGACCAGAGCTTCCACCGGCGGGGTGGCACCCAATTGCTCCGACCGATCAGAATCATGGTGGCCTCACACAGATAGACCTGAACGGTTATTCGTAAATAGTAACTGGTTGTTCACGCGAGGTCATCCCCGACCCGCATCAATTCCATCTGGCGGATGGTGAAGGAAGGATCCAGACCATGTCCAAGATCAGCACTGGCAACGAGTGGTTCAACGGCGGCAACGAGTGGTTCACCGGCGGCGGCAACGAGTGGTTCCACGGCGGTAACGGCGGGAACGAGTGGTTCACCCAGAGTGGCAACGAGTGGTTCCGCGGCCGCCGAGGTGCAGGAAACGAGTGGTTCATCGGTGGCAACGAATGGTGACCCGCCGCTAACCCACGGAATTTCTTTACCCATATTTTACGGAGCGTGTCCGGAGGTAATTCCCCTGAATCTCCGGCCCGCTCCGCCGGCACCTCATTTTCAGCCGGCCGTCTTTTCTGCGGCGCCGGTCCGGGATCGGCGGGCGCGTGCCCAGGCACCGCCCGCCGCCAGGGCCGCCACCGTTCCGACGGCGCCCATGACCCCCACGGCGACCGAAGGTGCGGCCTCGTCGGCGATCAGGCCGGCGAGGAGGATGCCCACGCCCTGACTGCTCTTCAATGCGGTGCTGGCGACCCCGAACGCCTGCCCGCGCTGTGCGTCCGGCACCGCCTGTACGAACGCCGCACTCGTCGGCAGGTGGTACGCCGATGCGAGGCCGGACACCGCCCACAACGCCACCGTGGGCACGAGACCTGGCCCGAGGAAACAAACGATCAGTGGAACGCACGCCAGCACGGCCAGCGGTCCCAGCAGCCTCATCCGCTTCTCGGGCGACCACAGGGTGATGAGCCACATCCCGAGGACCGCACCGGCTGGGCTGGCGGCCAACAGGAGCCCGGCCGCCGACGTGCCCTGGCCGATCTCGTGCGCGTACGGGACCGCCAAGCCCTCCACAGTGACGTAGAAGCCGGCGATCGTCGCCAGCACGACCAGCGCGCGGAGTTTCGGCGCACGGGCGACCAGAGTGATGCCTGCTGACAGGTCTTTGAAGTAGTTGGTCGGTGGCGCAGCAGTGTCACGCTCAGGCACGGAGCGTGGTCGGACGCCGACTGCCACCAGCACCGCGGACAGCAAGAAGGTGGCGGAGTCGAGCAGGAGGCCGCCGGACGTCCCGACGGCGACCACGACCACACCTCCGGTGCCGAAACCGAGGACCTGGCTGAACTGCACGACCATGTCGTTCGCAGCCTTGCCGAGGACGTAGTGATCGCCCGGGAGTACGGCGGGGAGGGTGGCTGCTCGTGCTGCGTTGAACGGTGAGCCGAAGGCCTGCAGTGCGAGCAACAGCAGGATCACCACGAGGAGCGGCAGGGCCTGGATCGCCATAGCTGCAACGAGGATCGCTCGCGCGAGGTCGGTGACGATCATCACAGTACGGCGGGGGTATCGGTCGGCGAACCCGGCCAGCAGGGGACCGAACAGAAGGTCCGGCAGATAGGTCAAGGCATAGGTGAGGGCGGTCAGCCCGGCGGACTCGGTGCGGTCGAAGACCAGCACGGACAGCGCGACGCGGGCCAGCTGGTCGCCGGCCACCGACAGGACGCCGGCCAGGAACAGAGCCCTGAACTCGGCATGCCCGAACACCTCACGCCAGCGCGCACGCTCGACGACCTCACTCGCCACATCTAGACCTTAACCACAATCCGTGGCGTGACACCTCCCGGCAGTAACTGAAAGGGTTTCCCCGCACCGTGAGGACTCTGGTTCAAAGGTTTGTTCGCGGCGCATCAGTGCCAGATGCGGTACCCGGTGGCGCCGCATTTGGGTGAACGTTCTACTCTGGAGACCTCCGGTGGCGGGGTCTGGGCGGGGCGGCCCCGACCCTGCCACCGGAGCTCTTTATGTCCGGCCCCGGTCGCGCCGAAACTGTCGGCGGTGCGCGGTAGCGTTCTCAGTGCCAGGGGCGGCTCCTGGACGTGCTTCCTTCTCCTCTACCAGGCATGTAGCGCGTCCGCTCTCCGCCCCTGGCGCCTTCGTCCCAAACGCCCAACGGGGGAGACGCCTTGGATCCGCTTGCCGCTGTGCTGCTGCGCCGCCGGCGCCTGGTTGACGCCGCGGCGCTCACGCCGCCGACCAGGCGTTCCGCGTGGCAGTGGCTGCATCGCCCGCTCACGATCCAGGCCGGACTGTCCGCGCTGCAGGCCGACCTGATCCAGCGCGGCTTCCTGCTGTCCGTCAACCTCTACCGGCACTGCACCGCCCTGTCCGCACCCGCTCTCGCCGGATTCGGTACGGCGCTGCTCGATCTGCTCGACGCCGAGTCGGGTCACGACGCCAATCACACGCCGCTGTTCCGAGGATTCCCCGAGAGCGTTCCGGGCAACACCGAGACGTTCTACATCAATCGGATCTTCGCGCAGCTCCTGCAGGAGCCGGAGCAGCCCTGCGTGCTGTGCGGCGACGCCAAGTCGGTGCACGCGGTCTCGCCCTGCGCACACCTGGTCTGCCGGACCTGCTGGGACGGCTCCGACTTCAGCGCCTGTCCACTCTGCCTGCGCCGCATCGACCCGAAGGACCCGTTCCTCAAACCATCGTTCGATGAGGTGCAGCCCGCGCACGTGCGGTCGGACCGCCTCCGCCTGCTCGACCTCGCAACGCCCGATTCGGCTCGCCAGACCGTCGACGGCCTGCTGGTACGACGCTCTCCACTCTCAGCCGCGGATCGTGCCGACCTGAAGGTCCTCCTGGCCGATGCGGATCCGTCGTGGTTGCCCGACGACATCCCGGTCCGCGAGACCCGAGCGCTCGTATTCGCGCACTTCCTCGCCGACGCCCCGGAGCTGATCGATCGGACCGGTACGGCGACCGACGTACTGCGACTTCTCTATGCGTTGATGGACGCCGACCCCGGGTTGCGGACGTCGCCGGCCCGGCGGAAGTCGTTGCCTCGGGCAACTCGCCGGCTCGTCCTGCAGCGGCTTGACCGGCTGCCGGCCGAGACGCTGGTCGAGGACATGCTGCGCCATGAGCGAGCCTGGAAGCGGATCGCGGAGAATCTGCATCCGTTCGAGTTCGCGACGCGGTATCGGGTCGCGGCGCTGGCGTTCGCGATCCTTCGGCAAACCGAGATCGATCTGTCGACACCGGCCGGGCGAGCGGTGGCAGGCGAGGCCTCGCGGAATCCCTTTGTGCGGGTAGAAAATGGACGTCTCGCGACCAGCACGTTCGCGTCGCGGGTGGAGGGCGCGCTGGCCGACGGGCGGCCGGGTCATGCGCTTGATCTGCTCCGGCAACGGCCGGGTGAGCTGGTGCGACGGCTCATGCAGTTGGCGCGGGCCCTGCCCTCGGACCAGCACGGCGCCCTCGTGGACGCGCTGACGACCGCTGTCTCGGACGTGTCTCCGGCCGTCATCACCGCCGCGCTCGGTCAGGTGCGTACGCCGCCGGGCGATCTGCGGCTGTTCTTCCCACGGGGCGGCACCGCTCGGATCTGGACGACCGTGGATGAGCGGGAGCCGTTGCCCAGTGAGCTCGCCGCCGCGCTGACCGGCGTACTGGTCGGGGAAATGTTGCGGCGGGCAACTGAGCTGCCACGGTGGCGGCGGGCGTTCCTGGACGAGGAGCTGACCCGGCTGGCGGCGCCCGGTTCGGAGCGGAGTTCGTCGTCGACGCTGCAGCGGATGACGCGGGGGAGTGCGATCACGATTCCGCCGGACGAGTTGCTGCGGCTGTTCCTGCACTGGGTCGAGCCGAGCGGCCGGCGGGTCGATCTCGATCTGTCGATCGCGGTGTTCGACGAGGAGTGGGGTTTCCTCGGACTGTGCGACTACACGCGCCTGCGGTTCGACCAGGACGCGTTGGTGCACTCCGGCGACCTGACGTCCGCGCCGGCGCCTGACGGGTCGACGGAGTTCGTGGACGTCGACCTGCGCGCGGTGCGGCGCGTCGGCGGCCGGTACGTCCTGCCGGTCGTCTTCAGCTACAACAACGTGCCGTTCGACCAGCTCGAGCGCGGGTTCGCCGGCGTGATGCGACAGCCGGCCGGCCTGTTCGACCCGGCCGCGGTCGAGGAGCGGTTCGACCTCACCAGTCCGGCGAAGATCCTCCTCCCGTTCGGCGTCGACCTGCTGACCAAGGAGCTGCGCTGGTACGACGTCGACCTCAGCGCCGCCGGGTACGGCCACAACATCGCCCGGTACGCCGGTCAGCTCGCGCTGATGGCCGCGACGATGGAGGAAGTGCACGCCTCCGGCGATCGGGTGAGCCTGTGGGAGATCTGCTGCTGGCACGCGGCCGCCCGCTCCGACGAGATCGCCGTACGGTGTGCCGACGGGTCGGTCGTCGGCTACCACCGCGATCCGGGCGAGGACCTCGCGACGTTCGCTCGACGGCTGACGGCTCGGCTGGAGCCTGACCGGGCGGTCTGGGATGAGGACGCGGCCGGCCGGTCCGACTTCGTCGCCGTCCTGACCGGCGACGTCACGGCCCGCTCAGGCGCCGAGATCTACGCGTTGCACCCACATCTGCTCGACCCGACGAACCACCGGCTGATCGACGCGCCACATCTCCTCGCGGTGCTCGCCCCCGACTCCCGCGCCCACGCACCACTCCCGACCTGACCTTGCAGCGCTGCCGTGCTGACCCGCGCCGCGGGCCGACCTGGCCTCCATCGCGGCCGAGCTGACCCGCGCGGTCGGGCGAGTCTGGCAAGAGCCTGAGAAGTCGTTGACATTTCCGTGACGGTGCTGCGGCGGGTGCTTTGGTGCGCTCCCGGGCAGGAGTACAACGGAAGTGACTGCGAAGGGAGCCACGAATGACGTACGACGTGGTTGTGCTCATCGAGCGAGAGATGAGCGAGGGCGACGCGCGCCGCGTTGCCGCCCTGCATGCAAGGCACGAAGAACCTGTGAACTACCACCTGCTGGTCTCCAGCCATCCGGAGGGCGTACGCGGTGGTCCGCTGGCGCTGCTGGGCTCGACCTTCGCGGATGTGGCCGGCGTTTCCGGCTCCGCGGCCGTCGTCGGCACCGCGACGGCCCCGTCCGCGCGCGTGACCGCGGCTCGGAGCTCCAGCAGTACGACGGCCACTCTCGCGGACCCGGCCGTCGACCTCGCCTCGGTGATCGAACACAGCTCGCGGCGGCTCCGCACGGCGAGCGGCCACCCGGCCAATGTCTCCATCACCCACGGCGAGGTGCTGCTGGCACTGATGACGCTGGTGAAGAGCACCCAGAGCGCGGAGGTCGTGGTGGTCGCCTGGCCGGAGACCGCGGCCGCCTTCCTCTGCTCGGACTGGATCACGAAGGCCCGCAAGGCCCTCAAGGTCCCACGCGTTCGCATCCTCGAACACGACACCTGAGTTCCGAACGACAGGAGGTAGTCACCACCTGGGAGCGGGCGGGCTCCGTGGTGAGGGCGCGCACCGCCACTACCTCCTGTCGTTCGGTAGCGGTCCCTCCAGGCGGAGCCGGACTTGCAGTGTGGTTTCGCCCGGTTGCGAGGTGATCGTGATCGTCCCGCCGTGGTGGTCGGTGACGATTCGCTGGGCGATGTCGAGCCCGAGGCCGGTGCCCTTGCCGACGTCCTTCGTTGTGTAGAAGGGCTCGAACGCACGGGCAGCGACCTCGGCCGGCATGCCAGGTCCGGTGTCGGTGAACTCCACCACGACCCGGTTACCGTCGATCCGGGTGCCGATCCGCAGCGTCCCGGTGCCGTTCATCGCGTCGACCGCGTTGTCGATCAGGTTCGTCCACACCTGGTTCAGTTCGCCCGCGAAGGCGTCGATCCGCGGTACGTCGGCGCCGTACGAGCGGACCACCTCGATCCCGTCGCGGAGCTTATGGCCGAGCATGACCAGCGTGCTCTCGATCCCCTCGGTCACGTCGATCGTCTGGATCGAGCCACGATCCATCTGCGAGTACGAGCGGACCGCCGCCACCAGCTCGGTGATCCGCCGGGTCGACTCCTTCACCTCGCTCAGCAAGGTCGAGGTCGAGAGCGTGCTCGCGACCCATTCCAGGCCGGGCTCCAAGGCATCACCCAGTACGACGGCAGCCCGGTCGCACCACTCGACTCCCGCGCCGACGGCCGCCAACGGTGGTGCGATCAGCCAGCTCCGCTCGACGCCATGGTCGTCGAGCCAATCCGAGATCCGGTTCTCGTCGTCGGCCAGGTCGACCGGGTCGGGCACGGTCGCCCGTGGGCCGAGCTCACGGCGCAGGTCGTCGAGTGCGCCAAACTGTGCGGCCGTCACTTCACCGACCGCGAGCCCTCGCAGCGCCGACAGCAACGAGTCGCAGGCCGTCTCGAGGGCACTGACCGACCGCGCGGCGGCCGCAGCGGGGTTGTTGATCTCATGTGCAAGCCCGGCCGCGAGCGTGCCCAGCGTGATCAGTGCGTCCCGCTGCCGGGCGGTCGATTCGATCGCGCGAGCGGTCCCGTACACGCCCTTGATCAGGTGACCGCCGAGCGGGAACCAGGCGTCGATCCGGTCCCGCAGCACCTCCGCGGGCACCCGCAGTACTCGCCCTTCGGTGAGCCCACGGCCGCTGGCCAGATAGACGCCGTGCTCGTCCCAGGCGCGGAATCCGCCGGCCCAGCGGCCCGGAACGTCGATCTTGCCCATCACCGTGTCCTCGCGACCGATCTTGCGGTGCAAGGCGATCGCGCCCTCGACGAGAACCCACCAGAAGTCGGCCGGCTCGCCCTCGTGGAACAGGTCGACGCCCGGTTCGATCGGCAGCTCGGTGCTGCCGGCAACCAGTTCGTCGAGTTGCGCATCGGTCAGTCCGGCGAAGAGGGCGATGCCGCGCAGGTCGTCGGCGTTCATCAGATCGTCGCCAGGTAGCGGTGGACGAGATAGATCGACATGGCGCCTTCGCCGACCGCGGACGCGACCCGTTTCATCGAGTCGAGCCGGACATCACCGGCCGCGAACACGCCCGGCACGCTCGTCTCGAGTGCGTACGGCGGTCGCCGCAACGGCCAGCGTTCCAGCGCCACAACGTCCTGACCGGTGACCACGAACCCCTTGTCGTCACGGACCACGGATTCGCCCAGCCACTCGGTGCGTGGTGAGGCACCGACGAAGATGAAGAGCCAACTGGCCGCGACTTCCTCGACTCGATCCGAGGTCCGCTCGGCCAGCGTCAGCGCTTCGAGATGACCGTTGCCCCGGCAACCAACAACCTCGGTCCGGCAACGAACCTCGATAGTCGTTGCCTTGGTGATCTTGTCGACCAAGTACTTCGACATCGACGATTCCAGCGTTTCGCCACGGACCAGCAGGACGACGCGTTTGGCATAGCGGGCGAGATTGAGGGCCGCCTGACCGGCCGAGTTCGCCGCGCCGACGATGTACACCTCCTCGTCCTGGACCTGACTGGCTTCGCTGGCCGTCGCGCCGTAGTACACGCCGCGGCCGGTGAGCTCGCCGAGGCCGGTCACGTCGAGAGTGCGGTACGAGACGCCGGTCGCGACGATCAACGCGCGGGCCTCGATCTCGCCCGATCCCTCCAGCAGTACGGCGTGCACCGGTCCGCGCGACTCGACTCCGATGACCGAGCGGGCCAGCACCATCTCCGCACCGAACCGTGAGGCCTGGGCGACCGCCCGCTGGGCCAGGTCGGAGCCGGTCAGTCCGCGCGGGAAGCCGAGGTAGTTCTCGATCGCGGCACTCAGACCGGCCTGACCACCTGGCGCCTCGCGCTCGACGATTACGGTGCTCAGCCCTTCGGAGGCCGCGTAGACCCCGGCGGCCAGACCCGCTGGTCCGCCGCCGACGATGCAGACGTCGTACAGCGGTTGTTCGGCCCGCGTGCGTAGTCCGAGCGCGGAGGCGAGGTCGACCGTGGACGGCGAGCGGAGCGTCTCGCCCTCCGGCACGAGGACCAATGGCAGTTCGGCGTCGGAGGCGTCGGCGAGGTCGCGGAGCCGTTGGCCCTCGGCGTCCCGATCGACGTCGTACCAGAGGTACGGGACGTGGTTGCGGGCGAGGAAGGTCTTGAGGTCGTGCGCTCGGTCGGACCAGCGGCTGCCGACGATGCGGAGGTCGGAGGTGTGCTCGGGGTTGGCGTGGTGCCAGTCGCCGAGCAGGTCGTCGATCACCGGGAAGAGCTGATCCTCAGGTGGGTCCCAGGGCTTCAGCAAGTAGTAGTCCAGGCCGATGTCGTTGATGGCCTTGATCGCGACGTCGGTGTCGGCGTACGCGGTGAGTAGGAGGTACTTCGCTCCCGGTGCGTGCTCGCGGGCCCGTTCGAGCAACTCGGTGCCGGTCATGCCGGGCATGCGCTGGTCGGTCGCGATCAGTGCGATCGGCTGGTTGCGCAGGGCAAGCTTGGTCAACGCGGCCAGCGCCTGGTCACCCGAGGTCGCCTTCACCACCAGGTAGTCGTCGCCGTACCGCCGGCGCAGGTCCCGGGAGATGGCCGCAGAGACCATCGGGTCGTCGTCGACCGTGAGAATCGCAGGTTTGCTCACGCGGTGCCCCCCACAGCAGTGAACTGATCCCGTCAGAATGACACGAGATCCACCTAGTCATCTATGAGAGCGCGGAGGGTTTCCTGTTCGGGGTCGGGCACATACCCGGCGTAATAGTCGTACATGTTCTGCCGGGCGATCCGCGCGGCCGCGTGCCCGTCGCCGGCCCGGATCGCGTCCACCACCTCGGCGTGATGCTGCAGGGACTCCTGCATCAGGGCGCGGCTGTTCGGTGCGTGCGCGATCTTGTCCGAGATCAGGCTCAGTACGACGCCGCGTACGACCTCGTTGCAGGTCTGGATCAGCGAATTGCGGCTGATCCGCGCGATCACGTCGTGGAACGCCAGGTCCGCCTCGCTGAACGCGGCGAAGTCGACGTCGATCGCGGCTCGCATGGCGACCAGCGTCTCCTCCATCTCGGCGAGCTGTTCGGGCGTCCGCAGCCGGGATGCGACCTGGATCGCGGCGCCGTCCATGATCATCCGGAAGCCGATCAGCTCGGCCAGCGTGAGTTCGTCCACGCGCGCGAGCCGCACCATCTGCTTGCGCAGACCGGACTGCGAGAACGGCAGGAGCTCCGGTCCGTTCGGATCTCCCGGCCGGGACCGGACCACACCATTGCTCTCGAGCACCCGTAACGCCTCGCGCACGGTGGACCGGCTGACCTCGAACTGCGCCACCAGTTCCCGCTCACTCGGCAGCCGCTGACCCGGCGCGAGGTCGCCCCGGGCGAGCGCGTCCTCGACCTGTTCGACGATCCGTTGGTACGCACGCACGGGCTGCACCGGCTGGAACTGCGGGCCTCTCGCCATCTGTGCACCCCGTTTCGCCTTGACAGACCCGTGTGGTGCGACAAACCTAGTGCCCCACTGATACCTAGTCCACTGGTCAGACCAGTCACAGCTGCACGGCGAACTCCGCCGTACGGCGTGGCCCCGGTGGTACCGCTGGACCGGGTTCGTCAGAATGCGGCGACAGTTCGAGGCACTGGAGGAGTTCGCGTGAAGTGGTTGCCCACCCGTGCGGTCGCATTCGCCGCTGCGGCACTTTTGGCCCTGACCGCCTGCTCGGCAGGTTCGACTGCGTCGTCCGGCAGCTCACCGGGAGGTGATCAGCCACTGTCGATCGGCCTGGTCGCCGAGCCGGCCAGCCTCGACTTCACCACCACCGACGGCGCCGCGATCCCGCAGGTGCTCCTCGGCAATGTGTACGAGGGCCTGGTCAAGCAGGACGACTCCGGCAAGATCGTGCCGTCGCTGGCGAAGTCGTGGACCGTCTCGCCCGACCGGAAGACGTACACGTTCGATCTGGTCGACAACGCGAAGTTCACCAACGACAAGCCCTTCACCGCGGCCGACGCGGTGTTCAGCATCAACCGGGTCAAGACCGCCTGGACCACCTCGCTGAAGGCGGCCATGGATGTCGTGTCCGCGGCCAAGGCACTGTCGCCGACGCAGCTCCAGGTGACGCTGACCAAGCCGAGCAACGACTGGCTGTTCCGGATGACGACCCGGATCGGGGCGATGTTCTCCGAGACCGGCGTCAGCGCGCTGGCCACCGAGCCGATCGGCACCGGGCCGTACAAGTTCTCGAAGTGGAACCGCGGCGACTCGATCGTCATGGTCCGCAACGACAACTACCGTGGCAGCAAGCCGTTCTTCCAGCAGATCACGCTGAAGTACTTCAAGGATCCGACCGCGCTGAACAACGCGCTGCTGACCGGCACGATCAACGTGATCGGCACGGTCCAGGCGCCGGAAGCGCTCAGCCAGTTCACCAGCAACGACAAGTACCAGGTGATCGAGGGCACCACGAACGGCGAGGTGCTGCTGTCGTTCAACAACTCGAGGCCGGTCTTCTCCGACCTCCGGACCCGGCAGGCGATCCGGCAGGCGATCGACCACAAGGCTTTGCTGGACACGTGTTTCGCTGGTCGCGGCAAGCTGATCGGCAGCATGGTCCCGCCGACCGACCCCTGGTACGAGGACCTCACCGGCGTCGCGCCGTACGACCTGGCCAAGGCGAAGTCGTTGCTGCAGGCATCCGGTGCGGCCGGCAAGACGCTCCGGCTGCGGCTGCCGACGTTGCCGTACGCAACGTCCTGCGGGCAGGTCGTGAAGAGTCAGTTGGAGCAGGCCGGATTGAAGGTACAGATCGACCAGCTCGAGTTCCCGGCGGCGTGGTTGACCACGGTCTTCAAGAACGCCGACTACGACATGTCGATCATCGCGCATGTCGAGCCGCGTGACCTGGGTGCGGTGTTCAACGCGAAGTACTACACGCGCTACAACGATCCGACCCTGCAGGGCTATCTGGCGGCTGCGGATGCGGGTGACGAGGCCGCGCAGGTCGACAACATGAAGAAGGCGGCGCGGCGGCTGTCCGAGAACGCGGCCGGTGACTGGCTCTTCCTGCTGCCGAACCTGATCGTCGCCGACAAGAACCTCAAGGGACTGCCGGAGAACGCGATCACCGAAAGCTTCGACCTCTCCACGCTCGCGCGATGATTCTCCGACTGATCGAGCGCACGGGTGTGTTCTTGGTCAGCCTTGCGGTGAGTTCGGTGCTGGTGTTCGGGTTCATGGCGGTGCTGCCCGGCGACCCGGCCCGGGTCGCGCTGGGGGTGAACGCGTCCGATCAGGCCGTGGCCGAACTGCGTCGTCAGTTCGGTCTCGACCGGCCGTTGCCGACGCAGTACTTCGACTGGCTCGGCGGACTGCTTCGCGGTGATCTCGGGACGTCGTACGTCTCGAAGGTCGCGATCGGGCCGCAGGTGTTCGACCGGCTGCAGGTGACGCTGTGGCTGGTCGTCGCCGGCATGATCATCGCCTTGGTGGTGGCCGCTCCGGCCGGGACCGTGATGGCGTCTCGGCACCGTCAGGTCTCCGGGCTGGTGTTGTCGGCGTTCTCCCAGCTGGGGGTTGCGGTGCCCGCCTTTCTCGCGGGGATCCTGCTGATCATGCTGTTCGCCGTGAAGCTCGGCTGGCTGCCCGCGAACGGGTGGACTCCGCCGGCCCAGGACCCGGGCATGTTCCTGAAGCAACTCATCCTGCCTGCGCTCTCGCTCGGCCTGGTACAGGGTGCCGTGCTCACTCGGTATGTGCGCAGCGCGGTCCTGGAGGTGTTGCGGGAGGACTATCTACGGACGGCGCGGGCGAAAGGGCTCCGGCCGTTTCAGGCGTTGTGGCGGCACGGTTTGCGCAATGCCGCCGTACCGGTCGTAACGGTCCTGGGCCTTCAGCTGGCGACACTCTTGATCGGCGCCGTCGTTGTCGAGCGAGTCTTCGTGATCCCCGGGCTGGGCAGCCTGCTACTCGACGGCGTCTCCAACCGTGACCTCCTGCTCGTCCAGGACGTCGTGATGGTTCTCGTCATCGCCGTGCTCCTGGTGAACTTCGTGGTAGACCTCCTCTACGTAGCCCTCGATCCCCGATTGAGGACGGCATCATGAGGCGGCTGAACCCGAGCCTGGTTGCCGGTGGCGTGATTGTCGGCGTCATCGTGCTGATGGCGCTGGTGTCGTTCGTGTGGACGCCGTACGACGCAACCCTGGTGGACCCGGCTGGGCGGCTGGCCCATCCGTCCTGGCAGCACTGGTTCGGGACGGACAAGTTCGGGCGGGACGTGCTGAGCCAGATCATGGTCGGGTCGCGGACCACGCTGTTCGTCGGTGTGGTCGCGGTCGGGGTGGCGGCGGTGATCGGCGTACCGCTGGGGATTCTGGCGGCGATGACGCGGCGGTGGGCCTCGGAACTGGTGATGCGGGGCAACGATCTGCTGCTCGCGTTCCCGGCGTTGCTGTTGGCCATCATGTTCGGTGCGGTGTTCGGGGCCAGCACGCTGACGGCGATGGTTGCCATCGGCATCGCTTCGGTGCCGAGTTTCGCGCGGGTGATCCGGAGTGGGGCGCTGCAGGTGGTGCGGACCGAGTACGTGCTCGCGGCCCGGGCGGCGGGTCGGCAGCCGTGGCCGATCGCCGTCCGGCACGTGCTGCCCAATGTGACCAGTCTGATCACTGTGCAGGCGTCCGTTTCGTTTGCGATTGCTGTGCTGGCGGAGGCGGCGTTGTCGTTCCTTGGTTACGGCACTCCGCCGCCTACGCCGTCGTGGGGGCGGATGCTGCAGGAGAGCCAGGAGTTCTTGTTCAGTGCGCCTCGGTTGGCGATCTTCCCGGGTGTTGCGATCGCGATCGCCGTACTCGGTTTCAACCTGCTCGGCGACGGGCTGCGCGATCGGTTCGACCCGAAGCTGGAGGATCGCCGATGAGCGACGTACTCAGCGTTCGTGGGTTGAACGTCACCGTGCGGGACACGCCCTTGGTCTCCGATGTCGACCTGACGGTCGGGCCGGGGGAGCGGGTCGGGCTGATCGGTGAGTCCGGGTCCGGCAAGTCACTTACGGCGTTGAGCATTCTCGGGCTGCTTCCCGAAGATGTGTTGGCCTCCGGGTCGGTGCAGCTGGCCGGAGTCGACCACGATCTGATCGGGGCCGACGAGCGGCGGATGTCGCGGGTGCGTGGGCTGCAGATCTCGATGGTCTTCCAGGAGCCGATGACCGCGCTCAACCCGACCATGCGGATCGGTGACCAGCTCGCTGAGGCGATGCTGATCCACCACACTCGCTCGGGCCGCGGCGCCGCTCGAGCCGCTGCGGCCGAGCTCCTGGAGCGGGTGCAGTTGCCGGCGGACACGTTGCGGGCTTATCCGCACCAACTCTCCGGTGGCCAACGGCAACGAGTTGTGTTGGCGATTGCCTTGGCCAACGATCCTGCTCTCCTGATCTGCGACGAGCCAACGACCGCGTTGGACGTCACGGTGCAAGCACTCGTGCTCGACCTCATCGTCCAGGGCGTGGTGGCTCGGTCGTCCGCGCTGCTCTTCATCACCCACGACCTCGCCGTGGTCGCGACCGTGTGCGAACGCGTCCTCGTGATGTACGGCGGTCGCGTCGTCGAGTCGGGTCCGGTCGGTGAGGTGTTCACCCGCCCGCGCCACCGCTACACCGAGGGCCTGCTTGCTGCGTCGGATCTGGAGACTGCCGACCGGCGGCTGACCACGATCCCCGGCAATGTTCCGCCGGCCGGCCAGTTCCCGTCCGGCTGTGTCTTCCGCACCCGGTGCGCTCACGCCACGGAGATCTGCGCGACCCAACCTCCCTGGACCGACGGGTTCGCCTGCCACCACCCAGCCGGAGCCGTCGACGCCCCCGCCGCCCAGGACCGTCCCGGAGACGCTCATGCCTGATGATTTCAGCGGGCACCTCCCCGTGGCTGTCCAAGTGGTTGATGTGGTTCGCGATTTCCCGCGTCCACGGACCTCGCTGACCCGTCCGGCTCCCGTCGTACATGCCCTGCGCGGTGTGAGCCTCGAGGTCAAACAGGGTGAACGCTTCGGCATCGTCGGTGAGTCGGGCTGCGGCAAGTCCACGCTCCTGCGGATCATCGCCGCCCTCGACCGCGCCACCTCCGGCCATGTGATTGTCGAAGGCACCGACATCACCCGCCTGCCCGAACGACGACTGCGGTTCCTCCGCGAGAACCTCCAGCTCGTCTTCCAGGACCCGATGAGCTCCCTCGACCCGCGCATGCGCGTCCGCGACATCATCGCCGAACCACTCGTAGTCCAAGGGCATCCAGCCTCCGGAGAGCGCGTTCGTGAGCTGCTCGAAGCCGTCGGCCTGTCCGCGGACGCGGGTGACCGCTACCCGCACCAGTTCTCCGGCGGCCAGCGTCAGCGCATCTCGATCGCCCGAGCCCTCGCACCACGCCCGCGGATCCTGATCGCCGACGAACCCGTGAGCGCTCTCGACGTCTCCGTCCGCGCGCAGGTCCTCAACCTCATCTCCGACCTCGTCGACGAACTCAACCTCACGCTGGTCTTCGTCTCCCACGACCTGTCCGTCGTGAAGCACGTCTGCGACCGCGTCGCCGTCATGCATGCTGGCCAGATCGTCGAGACCGGCTTCACCGGCGACGTCTACGCGGCACCGCAGCACCCGTACACGCAGCGTCTCGTCTCGGCCATCCCGACCCTGCCGCGCGCGTTGTCCGGGGCAACGACGTCCGACCTGCTCACGACGAAGGGAGAACCCGCGTGAAGTTCCCAGCCGGCCTGCCAATCGGTGAGTCCTGGATCGAGACGCCATCCACCGCTCCGGTGATCTTCCCGTACGACGGTTCGACGGTGGCGGCAGCGCCCGTCGGGACTGTGGACCTGGCCCAGCAAGCGTTGGCGAATGCGCTCTCCGTCCGCGAGACAGTCGGCCGATTGTCGTCGTATGTACGCCGGAATGTCCTGCAGAGCGTGCATTCGGCCGTTCTGGCGGCACGTGATGACTTCATCGAGTTGCTTGTTCTCGAGACCGGTAAGCCGCTCGTTGACTGCCGGGTCGAGATCGACCGGACGCTGCTCACGTTGGAGACTTCGGCCGAGGAGGTCGCTCGGCTTCATGGCGAGACCGTGCCGCTCGACCTGCTTCCGAGCGGCGAGGGTCTGCTTGGTTTCTGGGTACGCAAGCCGATCGGTGTCGTTGTCGGTATCACTGGGTTCAACTACCCGCTGCTGCTCGCGGCCCATAAGATCGCGCCGGCGTTCGCGGCCGGTTGCCCGATCATCATCAAGCCCGCGCCGCAGACTCCGCTCGCCACTCTGTGGCTTGTTGACCTCATGCGCTCTGCGCTGCTTGAAGCGGGCGCACCGGAGAGTGCGGTGCAACTGGTCACCGGGGGAGCGGATGTCGGCGCGACCCTCACCACGAACGGCCGGATCGGTGCTGTCTCCTTCACTGGCTCCGCTGCCGTCGGCCACCAGATCGCGCGTGATGCGGCTCCGACCAAGGTGTTGCTCGAGCTCGGTTCCAACTCCGCGCTGGTGGTTGCCGAGGACGCCGATCTCGACGCGGCCGCCGACGCGATCATCCGCGGGGGCTACTACGCGTCCGGTCAGGCGTGCATCTCGGTCCAACGGGTGATCGCGGTCGAGTCGATCCGGGCGGCCTTGCTGGAGAAGCTCGGCGCGCGTCTGCCTACGGTCACGGTCGGGGATCCGCGGGATCCGGCGACTCGGGTGTCCGCGCTGATCGACCCCAAGTCGACCGCCCGGGTTCGGGATTGGGTGGAGGAGTCGGTCCATGCCGGCGCCACCATCGCCTACGCATCCGATGGTGAGGTCCTCGGACCGACGGTGCTGACCGACGTACCGTCCGGTCAGCTTGCCTGGGATGAGGAGATCTTCGGGCCGGTGATCGCCGTACGGTCGGTGCCGGATATCGACAGCGCTCTCCGGACCGTGAACGAGACCCGGTACGGGCTGCAGGCCAGCGTGTTCACGTCCTCGCTCGACACTGCGTTCAGCGCGATCGATCGGCTCGAGGTCGGGGGAGTGGTGATCAACGAGGTGCCGGGGTTCCGGTCCGACGTGATGCCGTACGGCGGGGTCAAGGACTCCGGCATCGGCCGCGAGGGACCACGATTCGCCATCGAAGAACTGACCACAACCCGGATGGCGATCATCCGCCCGCGGCCCTGAGAGGTGACCATGGACTACACGAACCTCTTCCGCCTGGACGGCAAGCACGTGCTGGTGATCGGCGCGGGGAGTGGGATCGGCCGGGAGAGTGCACTCGCCCTCGCCGCTCACGGAGCACGCGTCACGTGTGCCGACCGCGACGTCGCGGCCGCCGCGCAGACAGTCGGGTCCGGTCGGATGACGCCGTACGAACTGAATGTGCTGGATGACGCGGCGATCGAGCGGGCGGTCGTCGAGTTGGGGCCGGTCGACGTACTGGTGTTCACCGCGGCGACCAATGTGCGGAAGCGGATTGTCGACTACACCGCGGAGGACTTCGATCGGGTCGTGTCGCTGAACCTGCGTGCTTCGTTCCAGCTGATCCGTGCCTTCGGCAAGGAGATGGCGGAGCGGGGGAGTGGCAGCATCATCGGGTTCAGCTCGATCCGCGGTACGACGGTCGAGCCCGGGCAATCGGTGTATGCGGCAACCAAAGCCGGTCTCGTCCAACTGCTCCGGACCGCGGCCGCCGAACTCGGACCGTACGGCGTCCGCGCGAACGCGATCGCACCCGGCGTCGTCGAGACCCCGCTGACTGCCCAGATCAAGGCGAACCAGGAGTGGTACGACGCCTACGCACAGAAGGGCGCGCTGGGACGCTGGGCCCAACCGAGCGAACTCGCCGGCGCAGTCGTGTACCTGGCCTCCGACGCCGCCAGCTTCGTCACCGGCAGCGTCCTCGCCGTCGACGGCGGGTGGACCGCGGTGGATGGTCGCTTCAATCCACCGAACTAAGGAGCCTGCATGAGTCTTGCCGACTTGACCGCGACCGAACTGCTCTCGCAGTACCGCGACGGCTCCCTCACACCTGTCGAGGTGATCGAAGATGTACTCGCGCGGGTCGAGGAGTTGGAGCCTCAGATCTGCGCGACCTACGCGCTCGATCCCGACGGCGCGCGGGCGGCGGCGCAGGAGTCGGAGGATCGCTGGCGCGACGGCTCCGCCGGGGCGCTGGACGGCGTACCCGTAACGATCAAGGAGAACATCGCGACCCGCGGCACTCCGGTCCCGCAGGGCACCGCTGCGACGGAGCTCGTCCCGGCGGTTGAGGATGCTCCGGCGGCCGCTCGACTTCGCGCTGCGGGTGCGGTGATCTTCAGTAAAACAACGATGCCTGAGTACGGGATGCTCTCGTCCGGCGTCTCCACCTTCCACAAGCTGACCCGCAATCCGTGGGACCTGTCGAAGACCGCCGGCGGGTCCAGTGCGGGTGCCGCGGCGGCCGCGGCGGCTGGGTATGGGCCGATTCACCTGGGCACCGACATCGGCGGCTCGATTCGCTTACCCGCCGGGTGGTGCGGCCTGGTCGGCCTCAAGCCAACTCACGGACGTGTTGCCGTCGGCAACCCGTATCCGGGGCGGGCGATCGGCCCATTGACGCGTACGGCGGCCGACGCGGCGCTGGCGTTGTCCGTCATCTCCGGCTACGACCCTCGCGACCACACGTCGATCCCTCTGGCGTCGGACCGGTTCGAGATCAATGTTGCCGGACTTCGCGTGGCGTTGTTACTGGACGCCGGTGTCGGCCTGCCCGTCGACCCGTCGGTGACTGCGGCCGTTTCGTCGGCGGCCGCCGTGCTCGAGAAAGCGGGCGCGATCGTCGAACCGATCGCCCCGATCATCACCCGCGAGATGCTCGACGGCCTGGACCGCTTCTGGCGCGTCCGCTCCGCCGCGGACATCGCCGCCCTCCCCGAGGACCGCCGCGCCAAGGTCCTCCCACAGATCCGCGAGTGGGTCTCGACGGCCGGCGAACTCACCGGCTTCGACGTCTTCCACGGCTACACCCAAATGGGCGTGATGGCCGCCGCAGTAACCAAAACCTTCACGACGTACGACGTCATCCTCTCCCCGGTAGCCCCCATCACCGCCTTCCCCGCCGAACTCGCCTATCCCACAGACGACCCCCTGCGCCCCTTCGAACACATAGCCTTCACCGTCCCCTACAACATGTCCGCCCACCCCGCCACCACAGTCAACGTCGGCTGGTCCCCCTCCGGCCTCCCCATCGCCGCCCAACTCGCCGTACCCCACCACCAGGACCTGACCGCACTAGCGCTGGCCGCCTACCTCGACAACCACCAGCCCAACCAACGAGACTGGCCGATGAGGTGAGTTCTTGGTCTGATGGACGGCTCCGGCTTCGAGGACGCGGCAGCGCGCGCTGATCCACACCAGCGTGGCTTGATCTCGCACTGCTACCGGATGCTCGGCTCCGTGACCGAGGCAGTCGAGGTCGCCCGCGGTAACGCGACGTACGAGGCAGCCACGCGAGAGTGCCTGGAGCGCGCCACGACGCGTCCGCTCCCGACCGACCTGGCCGACGCGAGCGACGACCCCCAGGGCAAGCTGCAGCAACGCTCGGAGGTCCTCTGGCTCGAACCGTTCCCCGACGACCTCGCCGACGGCAACCTCGTCGACCTTTCGCTCATCGCCGCGCTCCAACGAATGCCCGCCGACCAGCGTGCCGCGGTGATCCTGCACGACCTGGAGCAGTGGTCCCCGGACCGGATCACCAACTTGCTCGGCCCGATCGATCTCCCTGGTGCGAGGGCCAGTCTCCGCCCGCAGCCCGGCCATCAGATAAATCGGCCCGCACTCGCCGCCGCCTACCGCGATGCTTTCGAGCAGTACGACGTACCCGCGATCCTCACGTTCTTCGCCGCCGACGCGATCTGGGAGATGCCGCCGTTCACGTCCTGGTTCCGCGGCCCCCGCAACATCGGCCGCCTCATCTCAACCCACTGCCCGGCGAAGGGCCCCGGCGATCAGGTCCTCGTCCCGCTCAAGGCCAACCGCCAACCAGCGTTCGCCGTCTACATGCGAGACCCGACCGACAACATCCACCGAGCCTTCCAACTCCAGGTCCTAACCCTCACCGCGGCCGGCATCATCCACGCGATCGCCTTCTTCGACCTGTCCCTCTTCCCCACCTCCCAGAACTCCTGACAGGCCTCCCACCCAACCCCTACGACGGCACCCCCAAACTCCACATCCAACGCCTCCACCACGACTAGGCGGCTCGCTGGGCCGGGGTGTTACCTCAGAATTCGCCGTAGACCTGGACTTTGGTGCCGATGGGGGTGTCGGCGAAGATTTGGTGGATTTCTGGGCGTAGGACTCGGACGCAGCGGTGGCTGGCGGGGTAGGGCTTGATGAGGGAGTTGACTCGGGAGCCGTGCAGGGCGATGCCGGGGCGGTCGCGGAGGAAGTAGAGGGAGTCGTACATGTACGCGTCCTCGTACAGGCTGCTCTCGTGGGCGCCGGCCCACTTGCGCCAGACCTTGCCGGTGCGGTTCGGGGTCTCGTATCCGGGGGCGCCGGTCGAGATCCAGACAATCCGCTTGTAGGTCTTCCCGACGATTTGGTACAGCATCTGGCAGGTCTTGTTCACGTAGATGCCGGGCGCGCGGGTCGGCGTCGGCTTGCTCGTTGCGTTGAGCACCGAATACGCGTCGTTCAGGTTGAGCCCGGCGCGGCTGATCGGCATCCCGTGGGTCTCGCGCCACGCGCACAGCGCCTGCTTGGCGCGGGCGGTGATGTCACCGTCGATGTCGCCGACCGGGTACCCGAGCTTGTCGAGTTGCTTCTCGACCCGGAGCGCGTAGTACGCCGGCTTCTGCTTCACCCTGGGCTTCACCGGAGTCGGCTTGGCGGTCGTCGGCGTCGCGGTCGTCTGGGAGGCGGACGGCGTACTGGACGTCCCCGTGCTGGAAGGCGCCGTACTGGAAGGACTGGAAGGCGCTGTGCTGGACGGGCTGTCCGACGGACTCGATTCACTCGCGGCCACGTCGGAACATCCGGCGAGCACGAACGCTAGTACGACGGCACCGGCAACGAGACCACGTCGACGCGACACGGATTCCCCTCTCCCTCGAGCTTTTTCAGGGTCGCAGAACCACAGTGAGTGATCCTGCAGCGACCCGCCGAGATTAGTGCGCCGAGGGTTCCCGGGCGTGTCGTTACCCGATCCCGTCACCGAACCGTTGTCGACCACGGCTCCAGGCCTGCTGAATGTCGGCGCAATGCCCTACCTTCGATCCACTACCTCAGGAAGGCAGGAACATGAAGGCTCTCCTCACCTCGGGCGGGATCACCAACAGCACCATCGAGGACGCACTGATCGACCTGCTGGGCAAGCCGATCGCCGAGTGCAGCGCCCTCTTCATCCCCACTGCCATCTATGCGTTCCCCGGCTCGCCGTACATGGCGTACCGGGCGATGAGCGGCCAGGCTCCGTCGCGGTTGGCGAGCCTGGGGTGGAAATCGTTGGGGATCCTCGAGTTGTCGGTGCTTCCGAGCATCGAGGAGGACGCCTGGGTGCCAACGGTCCGGGACGCCGACGCGCTGCTTGCCTGGGGCGGCGACCCGATGTTCCTTGCCGACTGGATGCAGCGCTCCGGTCTGGCCGAGCTACTGCCGAAGTTGCGCCCCGAGGCGGTTTACGTCGGGGTGAGCGCCGGGAGCATGGCTGTGACCTCGACCTTCGTCGAGACCTACACCGAACCGCCGCACGGGACCGATGCGCCGCTGAAGGTGGAGCCGGTTGTCTTCTCGACGCCCGACGGTGACGTGGACAGACTCCTGGTCACGGGTCAGGGTGCGGGACTCGTCGACTTCGCGGTGATCCCGCATCTGCAGCACGAACACCACCCGGACGCGTCGTTCGCCAATGCCGAGAAATGGGCGGCCCGGATTCCGGCCCCGACGTACGCGATCGACGACGACTCCGCCATCAAGGTGGTCGACGGAGTCGCCGAGGTCGTCTCCGAGGGAGAGTGGAGGCTGTTCGAGCCGCTGAAGGACTAGAGGCCCAGGTCCCGGAGGAATTCTGGCTTGTATGCCTGAATGGCGACGTACCGGGGGTCCGGCACCTCCATGCCCGCGTTCTTCGCCTCGTCGCTGGCGGCGTCGTGTTCGCCGACCGGTACGTTCGGGTCGGTCCAGTCCTGCTCGGCCGGATTCCAGCGCGTCACCGTGTACTCGGCCTGCAAGTTGTCCGCGGCAACGAGTTCCTTGGCGGTCCGCTCGGCCTCGAGCGCATCTTCGAGGGTGTGCGTGTAGAGCAGCATCCGGTTCCCGTCCCGGGTCACCGTCACCTGACTCCCGAGCCGCTTCTGCGCGTCGTCATCCAGATCCAGCGCCCGCAACCGATCCCAGACCGACAACCCGTGCTCCTCGCTCCCGAGCACCACCTCAACCCGAAACTCCTCATCCGCCATGCCGCTTACCCTACCGATCCCACCGGCTCTCCCCGTCCCCAGCCGCCCTCACCCGCCCGCGCGAGCGGCTGGGGAGGTTCGTGCACCCGAATCGGGGTGCGATCCTCCCCAGCCGGCCGCCAACATGCGGGGGAGGTGAATCGATTGGGTTCGATCTACTAGAGTTCTTAGTTATGGAGCTCAGGCACTTGGAACACTTCGTGGCGGTGGCGGAGCAGAAGCATTTCACCCGGGCCGCTGAGGCGATGTCGATCTCGCAGTCGGGGCTGTCCGCCTCGATCCGCGCGCTCGAACGGGAGCTCCGTGCCTCGCTCTTCGTCCGCAACACCCGCAGCGTCGAGCTCACCGAGGCTGGGCGGGCGCTGCTGTGTGAAGGACGTCGTACGCTCGCAGCCGCCGAAGCAGCCAAGGACGCCGTCGCCGCGGTGCAGGGTCTGCTGCGCGGGCACCTGACGGTTGGGCTCGAGCAGTGCCTCGGGGTGGTCGACGTACCAGCGCTGCTCTCCAAGTTCCGCTCCGCCTATCCGGGCGTGGAGATCGAGGTGCGGCAGGCGGGCTCGACGCCGATGCTCGACGAGTTGGCGTCGGGCCGACTCGACGTAGCCTTCGTCGCGACGGCCGGCGACCCGGTCGAGGGCCTCGACCTCCGGCCGCTCTCACGCGAGTCGATGGTCCTCGTCTGCGCCCCCGACCACCGCCTCGCCAACGCGACCGCGGTCTCGCTCGACGACCTGGCGGGGGAGTCGTTCGTCGACTTCGACCCCACCTGGGGCGCCCGCGCGATCTCAGACCGCGCCTTCACCACCGCCGGCGTCGCTCACCCGGTGACGATCGAGGTGAACGACGTACACACGCTCCTGGCTCTCGTCGCGCACAACCTAGGCGTAGCCCTCGTCCCCGAGCGCATCGCCGCCAAACGAGGCGACCACATCACCGTCCCTCTGGTTCCCGGCTGCGCCGCCGACTGGCAGGTCTCCGTAGCCGTCCCCGCCGGCACCGCCGCCTCCCTAGCCGCAGACGCCCTCATAGGCATGCTCCCCACCACCGCGGTCCACGCCTAGTCCGTGCCGTGCCCGACCCAGCTCAACAGCTGCATCTCGGGCTCTTGCCGCGGACCGAAATGACCGCCGTCGACCCAGATCAACTCGGCGTTGGGGATGTGGTGTACGAGCCATTCGCCATGCGCGGGCGGCACCGAGGTGTCACCGCGCGCCAGCATGATGCGTGTCGGCACGTGGACGTCCTCGACGGATAGCCCCCAGTCACGTGCGTCCGACAGGCAGTCGTCGACGTACCCAGCCGGACCTTGGCGACTCGACTCCTCGAACGCTTCCAGCAGCATCGCTCGATCGTCCTCGGGAGCATCCAGGTCGGGCATGCCTGCCCTCACCCAGTCCATCGTCTCGCGCCAGTCGGCCTCCAGCGCCGCTTCGCCCAGCAGCGCATGCTCCCAGCCGTGCCGGGCGTACTCGTCCATTGCGTCGTAGAAGTCGAGCCCCTCGGCGGTGAAAGGAGCTGATCCGACAACAGTGGCGCACCGATTCACCCGATCCGGCAGCAGAGCAGCGGCAGCCAACGTCGGCGAGGAGCCGCCCGACACGCCCGCGACCCCGAACTGCTCCAGCCCGAACGCGTCCGCGATCGCCCGGATATCGGCCGCCGCATCCGCCCCGCGCCGACCCGGGAGCCGCGTGGACACCCCATAACCCGGCCGATCGTAGGTGAACACCCGAAGGTGCCTGCGGGCATACTCATCACCCGGTTCACGCAGAAACCTGCTCCCCGGTGTCCCGTGCAACCAAAACATCGGAGCCCCGTCGGGATCCCCCCACACGCAAACGCCCAACCTCCGACCATCCGGAGTGTCGACAATCTTCGTCCGCTCGTCCACGGCTTCCCCCACTCGCGCTGCCGTTTCTTGCAGCATGGCTTCTCAACCGGAAGCCCGCCATGGCGCGGCTCGATGTGTGCCGATGACTTATCGGCACACATCGAGCGGGGGAGCTGTCAGCTCTTACCAGGCGTAGTCCTCGGGGGAGGTTTTGTAGCCGGGGAAGATTTCGTCGAGGCGGTTGAGGGCCTTTTCGTCGAGCTTGACGTCTACCGCGCGTACGGCGGACTCGAGTTGCTCCATGGTCCGTGGGCCGACGATCGGGCCGGTGACGGCGGGCTGGTGGAGGAGCCAGGCGAGGGCCAGTTCGCCGGGCTCGTGGCCGAGTTCGTCGGCGAACGCCTCGTACTGCTCGATCTGGGGACGCAGCTTCTCGAGAGTCTCCTTGGCGCGACCCTCAAGACGGCGTACGCCTTCGTTCTCCTTGCGTACGACGCCGCCGAGCAGGCCGCCCTGCAGCGGCGACCACGGGATCACGCCGAGGCCGTAGTGCTGTGCGGCCGGCAGGACCTCGCGCTCGACGTCGCGGACGAGCAGGTTGTAGATCGACTGCTCGCTGACCAGGCCGATGTAGTTGCGACGGGCCGCGGCCTCCTGGGCCTGCGCGATGTGCCAGCCGGCGAAGTTGCTGGATCCGGCGTACAGGATCTTGCCCTGCTGGATGGCGACGTCGATCGCCTGCCAGATCTCGTCCCACGGGGTGGCCCGGTCGACGTGGTGGAACTGGTACAGGTCCACATAGTCGGTCTGCAGCCGCTTCAGCGACGCGTCCAGCGCCCGCCGGATGTTCAGCGCGGACAGCTTGCCCTCGTTCGGCCAGCCGTCGCCCATGTCGCCGTACACCTTGGTGGCGAGCACGGTCTTGTGCCGGTTCGCCGGGTCCTTCGCGAACCACTCGCCGATGATCTCCTCGGTCCGCCCCGGGTAGATGGCCCGCCCGTACCCGTTCGCGGTGTCGAAGAAGTTGATGCCCTTGTCATGCGCCGCGTCCATGATCGCGTGCGCGTCCCCCACCTCGGTGTGAGGACCGAAATTCATCGTCCCCAGCACGATCCGACTAACCGACAACCCAGTACGCCCAAGATGAGTGAAATCCATATCTCCACCCTCGCGCGCTGACGCCAACTCTTCCAACAAAAGAATCAGGACAGTGCCATCACTTGAGCTTCTGAGTCAGCCTGGTCCGCGCGATCTCGGTCGGATCCGCCCCACCTTCGGCGATCGCATCCAGCAACGCGCCGAGCAAAGCGGGGTCATGCGTGTGCTGGAGGTCGAGAACCAGTTCACGGCGTGAGCAGGTACGCCGAAGCGCGGTGAACAGAGGCGCCTCCGGCTCCCGGACCAGACCGCCGCCGACCACCACCGTGACCGGGTCCGTCAGCCCGCACGTCCGCGCGAGGGTTTCGATGTAGTCAGCCAAACGCTCCGTCTGCGTCTCCACCAGCCCAGCCACCACCGGATCGTCATCGATCAGCGCCAGAACCGACGGAGCATGCGCAGCCAGCGACGCAAACGACACGGTGTTCCCGCGCCGAGTGGTGGTCTCGAGCATCTCCTCCGGAGTCGATGCGCCGAACAGAGGCGGCAGTACGGCGCCAAGCTTCGTGGACTCGCCCAGTCCCAGCTCAGCCAGATACACCGCCCGTAACGCCTCGCTGACCAGGCCCGCACCGCCGAGTGGGTGCTGCAACCACCACGACAGCGCCCACTCCTTCACCGGCCCGCGGCCTGCGAGTGCAGCGCCCGTACCCAGAACAACCGAGATGCCCTGCCCATCGAGCCGACCGCACCGAATCAGCGCGAAACCATCGTTCTTGACGCTGAACGAGCCGAAAGGCAGGGCAGCCTCCCAGAACTCCCCGTCAACGGGCCAGTCCACCCCAGCGAGCCGAAACGCCGCATGCCTGATGTCGGAGGACTGCAGGCCGGCGGAGTCCAGTACATCGCCGACCAGCCCGAGTACGACGGACTTCGCCGCCTCAGGCCCGGCCGGGGCGTAGATGTCGCCGACGCCGCCCCGGGCGAGGCCGAGGAGTTCGCCGTCGGCCGTCGTCACACCCGCCCAGGTCTTGGTGTTCCCGGCGTCGACGGCGAGAAAGGCATCCTTCACCTGAGCAGTCTCTCCGGCAGGTAGGCCGCGTGCGCCGCGGCCATCTCGTCGTACAGGTTCTCCGCGATCGACAGGTCGGGCACCAGTGGGTTTGCGACGAGTGCCCGGATCGCGTCGGCCCGCGTCCCCTCCCAGGCCGCCTTCGCCGCCAGCCTCTGGTAGTCGGCCAACTGCCGCGTGATGCCCCGGACAGCAAGCGGCAGCGGCTGCTGCGGCTCGATGTGGCAACCCTTCCGATCGACCGTGCAGTAGACCTCGACGACAGTCTCCGCATCGAATCCGGGCAATGCATTGTCAACATTAGGAAGGTTGACAGGTAGACGCGCGCCGGTGTCGTTGTAGTAGGCGCTCATCACGTCGATGGCGAGCTCGAGCTCATGGATCCCGCCGCGCGACCGGGCCGGATCGAGGTGGGGATGCGTGGCGTCAGCTTGCTCGCGGTAGTGGTCCCAGTAGCCCGGAACCGCGTCCATGATCACTTCCGAACGAGTCCGGCGCGCAGCCTGCTGGTCGCGGAACACCTCGTTGCGGAAGTAGTAGTAGTTGAAGTAGTCCGACGGAATCGACCGCATCACGACCGCGAGGTGCAGGGCCCGCTTCGAGTTCGGATCCAGAGTCGGGTCGTCCTTGCGGCGTTCCCACGCGGCGTCGAGCAGTGGCATGACGTCCTGGTCGTCGTACAGGTGTTCGTAGCTCCAGCAGTTGTGGTTCACCCCGGCCATCGTGACCTTGGCCCGCTCGGGGTCTAGGCCGGCCGCCCTGAGGACCACGGGCGGGAACACGATCGGGCCTTCGCACATCGAATAGATCGGTACGGGCGTGTAGTCCGCGACCGCCTGGGACACGATGTTGACCGGGTTGGTGTAGTTGAAGATCACCGCGTCCGGCGCGACGGCCTGCAGGTCATCGGTGATGCTGCGCATGTCGTTGATCGACCGCAGCGCCATGAAGAACCCGCCGGGTCCTTGTGTCTCCTGACCGATCACACCGTGCTTGATCGGGATGCGTTCATCGAGCGCGCGGGCCGCAAAGTTCCCGGGGCGGAAGCTCGTCAGTACGGCGTCGACGTCGGCCAAACCGGCTCGCTGATCGGTGGTCGCCGTGACGGTGATGCCGTCACCACCCTCGGCGGCGAGCTTCTTGGCGATCGTGAGGACGGTCTCGAGGCGCTCCGGATCCTTGTCGATGAGCACCACCTCCGATCCCGCGAACTCCTTCCCGTGCCACAAGAACGAAGCCATCGTGCCGGCCGCCCGCGAGGAGCCGCCGCCGATGTAGGCCATCTTGATTCGAGCCATGCTTATGAGACTCCTTCTCGTTCTGAATTCAGAGCGGCTGCTTCGTCCGCGTAGATGCGGGCATTGCGGCAGGCGTGGACGATGGTCGCCGGCCAGTTCGGGTCATAGCTGTCGGTACGCCGGATGCGATCGAACGCGTACGCCTTGTTCGGTCCCCACAGCAGCATGACCGCGGAGTGCGAGAGGCCGGCCAGTTCCGCCGTACCGATGGTGACGCCGTACGTCGGAACGTCGGCGATCGACTGCAGATTCGCGAAGGTGGAGAGGTTGTCCCGACGTGTTGAGTCAGGCAGCTCGACGACCCGGGTGGGTGCGTCGCGCGGCGTCCCGGGTCCGTTGAGGGCCACGTGGCCATCGCCCTGACCACTGGCCAGCAGGAAGAGATCGATGCCACCCAACGCGAGGATGTCCCGCTCGAAGGCACCAGGGTCGTTGGGATTGGGGGCGAGTAGACAATCCGAATGTAGACCGAGGGGCCCTATCAGGTTCCTCTGCGCCCAACCGACGCAGCTGTGGGGCGTGTGTGCGGGCAACAGTTGCCATTGGCCGGGCTGCCCGACGACGTACTCATCCATCATCACGACCCGCAAGCCGTCCAAGCGGACGCCGCACTGAGGTGCCAGCCGCTGCAGGGCTTCTGCCACGGGAGTCGCACTACGACCGGCCGGGAAGCCGACGACGTACCGATCGGTGACGGCGAGCTGGTCGAGGATCTGCTCCGCCACGATCTCGCCGATCTCGGCAGCGGAAGGCACTACGGTGATGGGGGTCGTCACGTCACTCCTTGACCGCGCCGGCCATGACGCCGCTGATGAACTCACGCTGGAAGAACAGGTACAAGGCAACGACCGGCAACGAGACGATCAGCGAACCGGCCGCCATCAGGTTGACCTGCAGCACGTGCCGGCCCTGAAAGGCGCCCAAGGCAACGGTCGCGGTCTGCTTGGTGGGATCGCCCAAGAAGATCAGGGACAGGAAGAAGTCGTTCCAGGTCCACATGAACGACAGCAGGACCAGGGTGAGGATCGCGGGACGGGCCATCGGGACGAGGATCCGCCACAGGACGTTCCACACACCCGCTCCGTCGACCGCGGCGGAGTCCATCACCGAGCGGGGGAGTGCTCTGAACGTCGCCCGCATCCAATACGTCCCGAACGGAACGCCCATCCCCAATTGGATGATCACCAGTCCCAGCCAGGAATTGGTGAGTCCGATGCGCTCGAACTCGTAGTACAGCGGAATGACGATCACCTCGGTGGAGACCATCATCCCGAGCAGGATCACCGGGAAGAGGAACCGCTCGCCAACCACGCCGAGTATGCCGAACGCATAGCCGGAAAGGATCGCGAGAATCGTCTGGCCGATCACCGCGCTCACGGTGATGACGAGGGATGCGTACATGGAATGCGCGAGGTTCCCGTCGTGCCAGGCTGCGCTGAAGTTGCCCCACGAGATCCTGGAGAGGTCCAGCGCGCCCGAGCTGTTCGGGCTCAGGGAAGTAAGTACGAACCACGCGACAGGGAACAGCACTCCGATCGTCAGCGCGATGACGATCACGTAGTTGGTGACGCGCTCGGTCCTGGAGATCATCGATCTTTGTTCTCCATGATCCGCGTGATCGCGACCGCGATACCGAGACAGAGAACGGCCAGTACGACGCCAGTCGCCGAAGCCTTACCGACATCCGGATTGACGAAAGCCAACTGATAAAGGAGAAGCGCCGGTGTAGTCGTGGATGTTCCGGGACCGCCCTGGGTCGTGATGTAGACCATGTCGAAGGTCCGGAGCGCACCGGTGATTGTCAACGTCAGGGCAATCGCCATCTGTCCACGCAGACTGGGCAGAGTGATCAGCCGGAACTCCTGCCACCTGCTCGATCCGTCCAACCGCGCGGCCTCGTAGAGCTCGTCCGGGATCGCGAGAATGCCGGCCAGGAACAGCACCATGGTGAATCCGAATCCGCCCCAGACCCCGATCATGCCGAGTGAAGGCAGCGCCCAGGTGAAATCACCGAGCCAGTTGCGGGTCAGACTGTCCAGGCCGATCAGACGCAATGCGCCGTTCAACGGGCCGTCGGGGGCGTAGATGCGCTTCCAGATGATGGCGACGACAACACTCGTCAACACCTGCGGGAGAAAGAGGAACCAGCGGTAGATGCCCTCACCGCGGATCTTCGCCCGGCTGAGCAATGCTGCGCTGATCAGGCCGAGACCCAGCGGGATCAGGCCGAACATGACGATGAGTACGAGCACGTGGACGAACGCGGCGTACATCCTCGGGTCGCGTCCGAATTCCAGGTAGTTCTGGATCCCTATCCAGGTCGGCTGGCTGACTCCATCCCATTTGTAGAAGGAGTAGTTGACCGTTTGGATCAGCGGTACCAGGACGATTGCGGCGTACAACAGAAGGGCGGGGGAGAGGAAGAGTAATCCAATCCAGCGGCGCTTCTTGGCTTGTCGCGAGACGGCCCGCGTTCTCGGCTTCGCGCGTACCGCCAGGGTTTCAGCGGTCATCGTCCGGCCTGGAACTTGTCGTAGTCGGCCTGGACGGCCTTGATCACCTCGTCAGGCGTGCTCCGGCCGGCGAGTAGCGACTGCACCTGGCCGCCGAGCGTGTCCAGCATCGAGGGTGTGGACCAGTCGAAGTACGGGACGTAGCCGTTGTCCTGGTCGAGCGCCCGCTGGCCGGCGATCTCCGTACCGAACTCGGGATTGTCCGCCGGCGCCTTCACCTCGTTGAGGAGGGGGAGCAGCCCATTCTGTACGACGTACTGCGCAGTCTCGGGGCCCGCGAGGAAGTCGAGGAACGAGGCCGCGACCTCCGGGTTCTTGCATTTGGAGCCGAGGGCAACGGCCGTGGAGGCGCCGGTGCCGACGACCTTCCCGCCTTCGACCTGGGGGAGCTGCACGTAGCCGTAGTCCTGCTTCTGGGATCCCTTGAACGCAAGGGTTCCCGTGTACTCGAACCGGAACGCGGACTTGCCCTTGAGGAAGTTGTCGCTGGCATCGGCGTACTGGATGCCGGCATGGTTCGGCGTGAGCCAGCCCTTGTCCGAGTACGACTTGAGGCGGTCCGCGGCCTCCTTCATCCCGATCTCGTCCGCCTTGACGGAGCCCGTCGAGTACACGAAGTCGTTGATCTTCTTCTGGTCGCCGAACAGGTCCTGCAGGGCCAGGAGAATCGCGGTGGACGAACCTTTGTCCTGGGAGCCATAACCGATCGGAATGACGCCGGCGGTCTTGGCCTTCGTGCAAGCGTCCTCGAACGATTGAAGGTCTTTCGGGACATCGGCGCCGATTTTGTCCAGGACGGTCTTGTTGTAGTAGAGGCCGATCAGCGATGAACTGGCGACGGGAGTGGCGAACAACGATCCCGAGCCCATCTCGCTGCCGTCGGGGCTGAACTGAGTCTGGCGCATGATCGTGCTCGGGAACTTGTCCCAACCGAACGCCTTCGAGTAGCCGTCCAGGTTGAGGACGAGGCCGGCCTTCGACAACGTGCCCAGGGACTGCCAGCCGTTGTTGACCGTGATGATGTCCGGCGGGGTCTTCTCCTTCAAGCGCAGGTTGGCGGTCTGGGTCAGCTGACCCCAGTCGACGGACGTGCGCTTGATCGTTACATTCGGGTACTTCTGCTTGTACGCCTTGACCGCGTTGGCGACCCACTGAGCGGCGTCACCGGACCACCAGTCGAGCATCGACAGCGTGACCGCGCCGGCGCCCGCGACATCGATCGACTTGGCGGGCGTGGTCGGGGCGCTGCTGGCTTTGGTGCCCTGCGGCGCGCAGCCCGCCACTGTGAACAGGCCGAGCGCTGCTCCCGACTTCAACACCGTCCGCCTGCTGACCATCGTCGACTCCTTCGTCCTGGGCTTTCCGCCACCTTACGACGTTAAAACCAGTTAGACCAGACCCAACCAGTTTGTGTTAGTCACGCTTCTGATGGTCCAGAACTGGTATAATCTGGGTGTGACAGCCGAAGATTCCGCGGTCGAGCGGATCAAGAAACGGATCCGCGAGGGGATCATCAGCGGCCGCTTCCCGAGCGGCAGCCGACTCCCGAGCGAGCGGCAGTTCGCCCTCGAGACCGGCCACAGCCGGATGACCGTCCGGGCCGGCTTCCAAGCCGCCTCCGACGACGGCCTCATCGCTCCGTCACCCCAACGCGGCTGGTACGTCCGCGATCTAGTACTACGTGAGCCGCCGAGCCGGCTGCAGTCCTTCACCGAGATGGCCCACGAACTCGGCTTCCACCCGAGCTCCGAAATCCTCGACCACCGCGAACGCCCCGCCACCCTCGACGAAGCCCACCGCCTCCACGTCGCCCCCACCGCCCCCGTGGTCGCAATCCGCCGCCTCCGCGGCATGGACGGCCGCCCGGTCACCGTCGAGGACCTGGTCATCCCGCTGGCGGTAGCCCCCTGGCTCCCGTCCGCCGACTTGACCGACGCCTCCCTCTACGAACTCTTCTCAGCCCACGACCTGGAGTTCTCCTACTCCCGCTACACAGTCCAAGCCCAAAACGCCGACGCCCCCCTGGCCGCCCTCCTGAACCTCGCGCCCAACGGCGCCATCCTGGTAGCCACCGAAATAGCCTTCGGCCAAGACACCACCCCCCTCCTATCCGGCACCAACCACTACAGAGGCGACGCCTACCAATTCACCGCCGACCTCACCCGGTAATCCGACAGGCTCGGTATCTCCTGATCAACGACTTGAACGACGGGAGTAAGTCCAAGTCATCCGTGTCGGACGGGGCGCTTCCGTGCAAATCCATACCCGGATGGGTCAGCTGGACTCGTCGAACAGTGTTTCTGCCGCCTTGTCTTGTGGTGTTGAGCGCACGAGAGGCGACTCGTCCTCGGTGTCGAACCAGCTCCGCGTCGTCGCGGCGTCGAGTGATTCAGCATCGATCCTGAGACCGAGTGCCGCGGCCAGCACATGGACGGCCAGTCGGGGCGGGATGGCGTTCCCGATCTGCTGAGCCCTGTCGCGGCCGGACCACGGGTAGTCGCGAGGAAAGGTCTGCAGTGCTCCGGCCTCCGGGGACGTGAAGCGGTCTGTGCTGCCGTTCTGCATCTCGACTCTGTTCCGGGAGATTTTCCCTGTCACCGTCGCGGACGGCTGGTCGGACCGCCGCCGCCCACGTTTCTTCGGATCGCCGCCCGTGCCGTAGTTGGAGATCACCGTGAATGGACCCGATCGGTGGAGGGTCTCATCCATCGTGCGCCACGGAAGCAAGGTGGGATCGCCGTCGGTCCGCGCAACATCTTGCCGGAACGGGCGGTGTGTCGGTGTCGGAAGTGCAGCGTGCGCCTTTCGTCGCGCGATCAGAATCGCCCGACGTCGAGTTTGCGGAACTCCGAACTGCTCGGTCCGCAGGACCCCGCATTCGCAGTTGTAGCCGATGTTGATCAGAACTTCTCGGACCGTCTTCCAGACCGGCAGTACAGCTGGAACCTGCTCCAGGACCACGGCATCGAACGCGTCGCCCGACCGATACGCTTCCAGCACCCAGCGGAGCGGCTCGAGAACGAGCCTGGTGCGCTCATCGACGGTGGTCAGGACCTTCTCGAAATCATCGCCCGAAGCCATGCTTCTTGCTGCCGTGACAACGAGACTCAGCGCGCGCCGACCGGTGCCGTTGCCGGCAACCGTATATGTCTGGCACGGCGGCCCACCGGCCAAGATCTTGGCGTCGGAGAACTGCTTCGGTTTGTAGTCGCGCACGTCTCCCTGGATGGTCGAGAGACCTGCGGCGCGCCGCGTTTCGCACGCGCCGTCGTCCCACTCGATCCCCTCGACCGTGACGCCGAGCCACCTCGCAGCAACGTCGAGTCCACCGGGTCCCGCGAACAGATCCACCATGTGCAGCTTCGACGGCAGACCGTTCTGATCCCGCGTCATGGTGCGAAAGTATAGGGCGTGCCGAACCGGTCGAAGTCCTCGCAACGCCGGCTACACCGTACGCCCTCGACCTCGACGGTTGTGGTGTTGCGGCGGTTCGGAAGACAACGTCGGCGCATCGTGAGAAGTTGGCGTTGTCATGGATATGGATCGCGCAGTCTCACGGTCGACCGCGCCGAGTGCGCAGGCCCACGCCGGTTCGCGTCCGGTACTGACGACGTCGTCGCAGACGTCGTCGAGGATGTCTCGTCAGGCGAGGCGTGATACCAAGCCCGAGATCGAGTTGCGACGGCGGTTGCACCGTCTCGGATACCGCTATCGGGTGAATCATCCGTTACCCGGGATGCCCCGGCGTCGAGCAGACCTCACTTTTACTGCGAAGCGGGTAGTGGTGTTCGTCGACGGCTGTTTCTGGCACGGTTGCCCTGAACACGGGACCAGCCCACGCAACAACGGCGCGTGGTGGGCCGAGAAGCTCCGGAAGAACGTTGAACGCGACCGTGAAACGGACGCGCGGCTCAGCGCGATCGGGTGGATCGTCATCAGGATCTGGGAACACGAAGACTCGGACGCAGCCACGTCGCGCGTCGTCGGAGCCTTGACCATGGCGGCCGGTTCGGGTGACTGTACGTAACGTTCGGTTGTCTAGTCCGATATAGGCGCAGGGGCCTGCGCGTGGACGTACTGGAGACGTGGACAGCGGGCGTGTGTATGTGATGCAGGCGAGCGACGAGTGTAGCGAGCAGGGGAACCTATGAGTGACGAGATCGATGCCAAGTACGAGGTGTTCCAGAACTTGCTGGAGACCGGTACACCCGAGGAGGCGGTCAAGTCTCTCGAGATTCTCGGCCTGCAGGACGACGTGATCCAACGGATCAGGGACCGTCACGAGCAGCGGGTCATCGAGATCCGCGAGATGGACGAGCCGCACGTCGTCTACGCGGGTAATCGATACACCTGGTACACCGGTCCCAGGTCGGGGGACAAGTGTTGGCCTGCGCTCGTCGAGCGGCTCCTCGCGTCGGGATGGGACCAGGACCCGGCGATCGATTCGCTCGATGCCGCGTCGACGAAGATCGTGTCGCTCCTGAGCCATCCGAAGGAGCGCGCGTTCTCGACCCGCGGTCTCGTTGTCGGCTATGTCCAGTCCGGGAAGACGACCAACTTCACCGCGGTCATGGCAAAGGCTGCTGATCGCGGTTACAAGCTCTTCATCGTGCTCGCGGGCATCCACAACGGTCTGCGTCGGCAGACGCAGGCGCGTCTGGTGCAGCAGCTCATCGAGCCGAACCCGACTCGTTGGGCCCAGCTGACGGACCTGGACAGAGACTTCGTTCCGACCGCGAACGCGGCGTCCTTCTTCGGCAAGAGCAACCGCACGCACATCCTGTGTGTCGTCAAGAAGAACGCGACCGTCCTGCGGAAGTTCGCCGACTGGCTGCAGTCGGCATCGCAGTACCTGGGCGACTGCCCGGCGCTGGTGATCGACGACGAGGCAGATCAGGCGACTGTGGCCACCAAGACGATCAACCCATTGATCCGTGAGGTGCTCGAGGTTCTGCCGAAGTCGGCGTACGTGGGCTACACGGCATCGCCCTTCGCGAACCTCTTGATCGACCCGAGCGCGGACGGCGACTTCTATCCTCGCGACTTCGTCGTCAACCTGCCTAAACCGTTCGGTCATTTCGGGACGGAGGTCGTGTTCGGTCGCTACGCGCTCGACGGAGAGGATCCGGAAGACGTCGACGACGGCTACAACATGATTCGTACGGTCCCTGAGTCGGACATCGAACTCGTGCGTCCGCTGCGACGCGTCGACGTCGAGACGTTCCAGCCTGAACTGACTCCGACGCTGCGGACGGCCGTCGAGTACTTCTGGCTGAGTACCGCGGCTCGACGGGTCCGCGGCACCGGGGTGAAGCACAGCACAATGCTGATCCACACCAGTGTCAACACAGTCGTCCACAATCGCTTTCGGAAGCCGCTCGAAGACCTGCGACACGGCCTGCGAGCCGACTTGCACTCGGCCGACGCCCAGAGTCGGCTCCGGAAGTTGTGGGACGCCGAGAGTTCGAAGGTTTCGGCGGCCGCGTTCGGCGAGCGCACCATCACGTTCGACGAGCTGCTCGTCGAGCTTCCGGGTGTGATCGACGACTGCAAGATCATCATGGACAACTCGAGCAGCGAGGACCGGCTGGACTACGAGTCCGGGCCGGTCGTGGCGATCGCTGTCGGAGGCAACACGCTCTCGCGAGGTCTGACCCTCGAAGGCCTGTCCGTCAGCTACTTCGTCCGAGCGGTGTCGGCGTACGACACTCTCCTGCAGATGGGCCGTTGGTTCGGGTACCGCGACGGGTACGCCGACCTGCCGCGGATCTGGATGACTGACGAACTGCAGGACTGGTTCCGACACCTGTCGACCGTCGAGACGGAGATGCGCCGCGACATCGATCTGTACATGACTGAGGACAAGGATCCGTTGACGTTCGCGGTACGCGTGCGAACCCATCCGGCGTTGCGGGTCACCGCGGCCGCGAAGATGAAGGACGCGGTGCGGGCGATGTCGGCGTACGGCGGGCAACGCATCCAGACCAGATACTTCCGGCGCGACGAGACCTGGCTAGGGACCAACCAGACTGCGGCGACGACTCTGGTGGCCCGCGCGAAGGCATCGGGTAGGCACGAGCCGGACGCCAAGCAGGGCCGACATATTTTTCGCGACGTGCCGAGCGAGCACGTCATCGACTTCCTGCGGGCCTACCAGTTCCACGAGAAGTCGCAGGAGTGCGACTCGGATCTGCTCATCCGCTACATAGAGCGCCGGAAGAAAGAGGCTGGATCGCTCACGACGTGGAACGTCGCACTCGTCGGCAATCCGGTCGACTCCGCACTTGGAAACTTCGACTTCGCTCCCGATGTCCAGGTCGGCCGAATCGTTCGTGCACGACTCGGATCGGAGGACGAGGTGGACGAGGACACCGTGGCGGACATCAAGACGCTCATGAGCCGTCGGGACGCGGCGGTCGATCTGTCCGGCGAGAACGGCAAGCTCACAGAGTCCGAGATCAAGGAAAAGCGACTCGACGAACTGCCGAACACCGGTCTGATCGTCCTCTATCCCATCGACAAGGTTTCAACACCGGCGCCGGGGCGGACGCAACGCCGGGCATTGGACGCCGATACCGATGTCATCGGAGTCGGCCTGGTCTTCCCGCAACCGGACGTCGACAGCCCGATCGAGTGGAACTACATCTCCGCCGATCTTTCCAGGATCGACATCGAGGAAGAAGACTTTTCCGCGGTGGTGTCCGAGGAGTCGGCGTGACGGTCGCTCTGCGCGAGATCGTTCAACAGCACTGGGAGGCGCTCGACCGTCACGGTCCGGCCGTCTCCGGGCTTCGTGTCGCGGATCTGCCGGTCGCGACCACCGTCGGACCGGTCGTCGCGGCGGTCGACCGCGTCGGACATCGGCACCTTTTGGTACCGATCGAGCCGCACCGGAAGGTCCGTGGCGGACTCGACGGGCCGGCACTGCTGCTGAAGAAGGCGCCACTCGAAGACGAGGCAGGACGCCGAACGTTTGCCGACTTGTGCTGCGCGCGTCCGGATCTGAACGACGTCTTCACCGGCCTCTGTGCGGACGTGCTGGCGAGCATCGAGGCTCAACCCGGAGACGCGCTGAAAGCGCTCTACCGGCAGCTCGACAGGTGGCGTGCTCTCTTCCAGACGAAGAGCAACGTGCTCGGCATCGAGCAACAGGCCGGCCTGTTCGGCGAACTGCTCGTCCTGGAGCGCCTGCTCGAACGGGATCCGGGCGCGCATCGATTGTGGAAGGGTCCGCTCGGACATCGACACGATTTTGCCTCCGCGCAGTACGCGGTCGAGATCAAGTCGTCGTTGGCGACCGACGGCCGTCGGGTCAGGATCCACGGGCTCGATCAACTCGACGCCCCAGCTGGCGGACTGCACCTGTACTGGATCCGTCTCGAGGCCGGCGCATCAGGCGGACGAAGTCTCAACGATGTGGCGAAGTCGGTTCTCGACGCTTGTGAGGACGAGAGCGCCATCCGTTCGTCATTGTCCGCGGCGGGCTACCGGTTCGTCGACGAGGCTCAGTACGAGAACACGCGGTTCGCCGTGATCGAGGAACGCCGCTACGCGGTCGACGAAGGATTCCCCCGACTTGTGGCGAGCGAAGTGTCGGCGGCCGGTCTGCCGATCAATGTCACCGATGTCGCCTACACGATCGACCTCTCGGCCGAGCCGCCCGTTCCGCTGAAACCCGAGACCGCGGACGAGTTCGTCGTTGCCCTGTTGCGCGAGGGGGCGTGATGTCGACGGAGTGGTTGTCACAGACGTTCCCTCCCGAGGGTGCAAGCGCAGCCGAAGGCATCAGGAACCAGCTCGGAAGACCCGAACTCGACCTCCTGACGATTCTCGTTCGAGAGGCCGCCCAGAACTCGTGGGACGCGCGGCGGAACGACGTACCTGGGGTCGACTTCCGCCTGTCGATCGGAAGCGTGAGCGCCGCCCATCTGTCCTCGTGGCGCGACCTGCTCCTGCGCAGCGCGCCCCTCGACGGACATCTGCCATTGCGTCGAATCCTGCGGAAATCCGATATCCGCACGCTCACAGTCTCCGACCGAGGGACCAGCGGTCTCGGTGGACCGACGCGCGCGGATGCGCTCCACAGCGACAACCACGACTTCATCTCGTTCGTCCGGAACATCGGGGAGCCGAGAGACAAGCAACTCGGAGGCGGCACCTACGGTTTCGGCAAAGGGATCTTCTACTTGCTGTCGACGGCCGGCACCGTACTGCTGCATACCCGATGCGACGACGGCAGCGGACGCCTGCAGACCCGGTTGATCGGCTGCGCCCTCTGGAAGAGCTACGTGGGCAAGGACGGAACGGCCGACCGGAGGTACACCGGCCGCCACTGGTGGGGCGACGTGAGCGACGGCATCGCCGAGCCGTTGGTCGACGACGACGCGGTGGAGGCCGCGCGGAAGCTCGGGCTGGAACCTTTTGAGGACGACGAGACCGGAACCGACGTTGTGGTCGTCGACCCGATTCTCGACGACCGCGATTCGCAACAAGCCGCGGAGTATCTGGCTGAGACTGTTGCCTGGCACCTGTGGCCGAAGATGCTTGCGCGATCGAACAGCCGCTCGGCGATGCGATTCGCGGTCCGCTGCAACGGTGACGACGTACCCGTACCGGATCCGGAAACGATGCGGCCCCTCGATCTCTTCGTGGCCGCCTACAGAAGGTTGCAGGGAGAAGGCGGCCGAGATCTCGAATGCCGTAGCCCGAAGAAGCTGCTGGGCCGGTTGGGGCTGGTCAAGGCGGTCGCCCCCGCTCTTACGCCTACCGACGCCGGGCTGACCGCCGGCGTGGACACGCTGGTGCACCATGTGTGCCTGATGCGACCGGCCGAGCTGGTCGTGACCTATCACCGCGGACCGAAGCCGCCAAGCGAACTCCTCGCGTATGCAGGTGTCTTCCGTGCAGATCAGGCTATGGACGAGGTGTACGCGCGGGCCGAGCCGCCGACCCACGACGGTTGGAACCCCCAGTCCCTGCAATCCCCGGAGAACACCTTCGTCCGGATGACGTTCAAACGCATTCAGGAGGCCTTGGACGGTTTGCTCGAGCTAGGAGGATCCTCTCGTGGAGGTTCTGCCGCGTTGGCACTGGGCGCGGCCAGCAGCCACTTCGCGTCGTTGGTGGTCGGGGTCGACGGACTCGGAGGAGCATCCGACTACGGGTCGTCGCGCGGTCAAGGCGTCGACGGGAAGAAGGGCGGTCGGCACAAGAAGGGTGACCCCCGCCCGGTCGGACCGAGGGCATCGATCGAGTACGTCGACTCTCCCTATCTCGACCAGTACAACGGGGAAACCGTGGTGGTCCAGGCGTTCCGGCTGCCCCTGGGCGGCTTTCATGTCGTCACCGCGAACGTGGCCGTCCTCGCAGGCTCCGGTGCACGCGAAACGGATCCACCGATCGGTGCCGATCAGCCTGTCGTTCTGGGGTGGCAGTCCCGCGAAGGTCAGTTCGTGCCGGATCTCTCGCCACGACTGCAGGGTGGCGACGGGATGACCTGGCGGGTGCTGGTCCGTCCGGCACACGACACGATGACCGAGGTCCTGATCACGAGCCGATCGGACGCCGAGCGATGACACGACAGGCAATGCCGTACAGGATGCCGTCGAGCGAGACCGTGGTCGCCGGAGACTGGGTGCTCGTCATGGGGGAGGAGCAGGTCTCACTGCCGGACAAGCTCCCGGACTGGGATTATCAGACCAACCTGACACTGAGACGAGTCATCGAGATCGATGCGAAGTCGTTGCGCGTCGGCGCCGGTCTGCCGCCGAGCGCGCCACTTGCGCTGGCTGTCGTCTGGACCGCGAGTGGGTCGGGTCTCAAGGCTCCGGGATATCGCGTGACGCTCTCCGGGCAGGACGAAGAGGTCTGTGAGATTGAAGTCGGGATCCCGGGTTCGGAAGTCGGCGGTCGGTTGACCTTGGAGACGGTGGCCGTTCTCGATGCTCACAACGGGAGCCCGGACCCTGCCGCGCCAGGGCGGGCCGGATCGGTACTTTGGCGCGACCGACACGAGATCCAGCTGCAAGGGGACGCTCCACAGTTCCCGATCTCGGTGATCGACTTCGGCAAAACGTCGTTTCCCAACGATGCGGCATGGCATGTCCAGATCTCCGGCAATCTCTACTCGGCGACCATGGGCGGGATGATCCTCCTGGTCAACGAGCGCAACTCCACCATGGTGCGGGCGTTCCAGAACGCGGCGCGGCCTCGCACGGTCGACAAGGCTGTGTTGTCGGCGGTCTACTGCGACGTTGCGCGGACGATGGCAGAGCATGGGCTGCGCTCGGACGAGCTTACAGAAGGTACGCCGTACCCCGAAGGCACCCTCGGTGCCACCGTCATCTCGCTTCTCGATCGCCTGTTCCCCGGAATCTCACTCGTCGAGTTGAGGCTCCGGATGGAACAGTCACCCGCACATTTCGCTTCAGAACTGCGTGCTGCGGTCAGGCTCTTCGAGGAGGTCGAATGAGTCTGTTGTACCCACGGTTGCTGATCGAGCAGGCAAAGCCCTTGCACGAGCAGTACCAAACACTGGACGTCCAAGAACTAGGCGGCCGTGTCGAAGTCTCACACCAGTCGGCCATCTATGCGGCCACCGGTGGCGATCGCGTCTCGTCCGGACAGCTCACAGAGTTGCGTGAGGGTGCCCTCCAGATCGCGATGCAGTCCGGCTTTCCGACGAAGTCGTCGCGTGATGCGCGGGGAGAGATCGATCTTCCGATGGCGCGATATCTTCACGCCGGAATGAAGATCATTCCGGCCGAGGCGGCCTCGGGTGACGTCTGGGCATTTCTCGCCTTGGTGCTGTTGCCGGATCTGTCCTACTGGAGGTACCCACGTCCTCCGGGGGATCGCGTCCTCGGCACCGACATCACCAGGCACGTTCTCGGAAGGCTCTGGTGGCGTGCCCAGCTCGTCCACTCACCCGACGAACCGGATGCCTACAAGGCGCTGGAAGTTCTCGGAGAGGCGGCTTTCGACCAGATCTACTCCCGCCGTAAGGCGCTCGGCGGCAGCCCGATGGTCGTGAAGGCGATCCTGCGAACGTGGTCGGCTCTCGAGCTGGACGGCCTCGGGGAAAGGGCCGTGTTGCGCGACTTTCTCCAGCGGTTGCTGCGACTGAGGCCGTTCGTGGCGTTCGAGGCCTTGGACCCTGTCGTGCTCGATGGAGAACTGCGTGCTGTGGCAATGGAAACGGTGGAAGCGATTCAGGCGGCAGGTGGGGACATGGTTAGGCCTACGGCAGATTGAGGCCGACCGGGACACGCCTTGAGGCCCGCTGCGGACGTAAGGACAGACATTGGTGAGATCACACCTGACGCTGCTGTTCGATCCACTCACGATCGAGCATCTTGGCTACAAGATGTATTCGCACCTGCCCAACGCACTGGCTGAACTCATAGCGAACGCCTACGACGCAGATGCGACGAAGGTTCAGGTCATTCTGCGCGACGACGAGCGGGGTCGCTCCGTGACTGTGCGGGACAACGGTCACGGCATGAATCTGGCTGATCTCCGGGAGAAGTACCTCCGGATTGGGCGCAACCGCAGAGTCGAAGGTGAAGGGCGTTCCGAGTCGGGCCGGCGTGCTGTGGCAGGAAAGAAGGGTCTGGGGAAGCTGGCGTTGTTCGGAATCGGTGAAACCATCCTGCTGACAACGAAACGCCGTGGCGCGTCGGAGAACCTGCATGTCGCGCTCAGTTGGATCGAGATCAAGAACGCGACGGGCACGGAGTACCACCCGGATCTGACCCGAAGCGAAGCGGAGCCAGGTCTCCACGGAACCACAGTCGAGCTGAGCGACCTCCGTCGGCGGACCCCCGTCAACGCGAGAGATCTGGCGCACAGCCTCGGCCGGCTGTTCGGCTACGTCGACAACGATTTCCAGATCGAGGTGATCGACGCGGCGGGTACCAGTCGTCCGATCAACCGTGATTCCCGTCTTGACGGAGTAGACAAGGACGTGGAGTGGCAAGTGCCCGGGGACTTGCCCGACGATCTGCGTGAGGAGCTTCCGAACCTCCTCGTCCGCGGACGTATCGTCGCAGCAGCAAAGCCTGTCGGCGCTGAGCATCGAGGCATTGCGCTCTATGCACACGGGCGTCTCGCCAACGAACCAGAGTTCTACGGAGTCTCGGAGTCGAGCTACGCATTTTCCTATCTCACGGGGTATCTGGACGTCGACTACATCGACGACGGCGTTGCCGATGTGATCTCGACGGACCGCCGCTCCATCAGCTGGGACACCGACCTGACCGCGGAGCTCAATGGCTATCTCCAAAGACTGCTGCAGTGGGCGTCCAGGGAACGGAGGAATGCTCGGCGCACAGCCAACAAAGAGCGGATCAGGGCGGATCACGGAGTGGATGTCGACACCTGGGTCGGGTCCATCAGGAGCAGTGAGCGCGACGCGGTCGGAGAGGCGGCCTCGATCCTGGTCTCACCGGACTCGGCCCTTGCAGATGACGACCGTACTTCGTTGCTCAGAAGTCTTCGGACCATCGCACCCGACTATGCGGACCTACACTGGCGGCATCTGCATCCGTCAATCAAGGCCGTCTCGGAGACCTACTACGAGTCCGGCCATTTCCACGCTGCGTTGTCAGAGGCCCTGAAGAGATTCGTCAACGACATCCGAAAAGTTCTTGGTCTTGACGGACAGCAGGCTGCCGCCATCGTCAATCAGGCGTTCAAAGTCAGCGGCGATGAGCCTGCACAGATCGATGTCACGCTCCCCTACATCGACTCCGGGCTCGACGTGAATACATTGAAAACCATCCGCAACGGACACTGGAGATTGTCCGACGGCGTCGTGGCGGCCTTCCGCAACCCGGTCGCTCACGAAGAGGAACTTCTACTGATCGAGACCCGGGCGATGACCTATCAGGACTGCCTGGACGCATTGAGCATCGTGTCGCATCTCTACAGACATTTCGAGCGAGCCGTGAAGTCGGCCTCACCACCGAACGATGGCCATCCCGAGCCGGTCTGACTGGGCGTCTTGATCAGAGCTCGCGGGTATTGGAGGTGCTGCGACCGGGAGCAGACCGGTGCTGCTGAGCGGGTGGTCTGGATTTCGTTGCTCCGGAGGCAGCGGCGATGTCGGAAGCGGCGGCTAGGGCTTTGCGGAGGTCTGGTGGGAGAGGCTGGCGGATGGGGGCGACTGGGCTGGATAGGTGGGTGAGGGAATCGGTGGCGGCTCGGACGGTGGGTAGGCGGGCGCCGGCTTCGCGGCCCAAGTGGGCTGCGGCTTCTTCGAAAGGGCGGTCGGCGCCGCGGTGGGCGAAGGCAACCACTTGGCGGTACGGCGGGCCGCCGTCTTCTGATTCGAACTCGCGGTAGATGAGTCGGTGGGACGGGCCGAGGTCGATGTTGTGGCGGGTCTCGGGGACGACGGCGAGCTTGATCTCAGCGCAGTCGCTGAGGTCGTGTCGGCGATACCTGAGGCGCTTGCCGGCGAACTCTTCTTCGCGACCATCCGCGAGTACGCGAAGTCCCAGTTTGAGGGCTTGGAACTCGCGAGTTCGAAGGCCACCAGGTCCCTGTGTGCTGGCGGCACGATCGAGGGCTGCGAGTCGCTGCATGACCTCCGGCAGGAGCAGGAGGCGGTACTGCGTCATTGCGGCTTGAAGTCGGACTCGTCGATATCTTCGTCGAGATCCCATCCGATTTGAGCGGCGGCTTCCTCGAGTGGGATCGACGGCTGTGGATTGTCGAGTCGCTCGCGGACAGTGTCGTAGGCGTGGTCGAAGCCGTCCTCGTCGGCGGCCAGCGCGTCGAGCCGACGCCAGACGTCCCAAGGGACGACAACAGCCTCGGGCTGACCCGCGTCGCCAAGGATGAGGGGCTCGGTCTGGCCTGAGCGGAAAAGGTTGAGGAGGCCAGGCAGGTTCTTCGACGCCGCCGAAGGCGACACCACCCAGACGCGTTCGCCATCTGGGAGGAGGTGCGGCGTTTCGTCGGGGTCCATGGCTGTCCTTCCGTGGGGCAAGAGTCATTCTCAGGATAGAAGTCGAGAGCTGACCGAGCGTGGAGTTATCCACAGGAGTCGGATCCATGGCCTTGCACAACCTTGGGTGCCGACCTGGCTCTCTACTGCAGAGCCGACACTCGAGGGCTCACTTCGAGCGGAACTCTGAGTCGTCTATTGGCTCGTCGAGATCCCAGCCGAACTCTGCTGCGACTTGTTCTATTGGGATGGATGGGGTCGGGTCGGCGAGGCGGGCTCGGGCGATTGTGTAGGTGGTGTCGAAGCCTTCTTCGTCGAAGACTCGGGTGTCTAGGGCTCGCCAGAGTTCGAAGGGGACCACTACGCCTTCGGGTTGGCCAGCGTCACCGAAGATCAGGGGGTCGTCGTGGCCGAAGCGGAAGCGTTCGAGCATCTGGGGGAGGAGGCCGGAGGCGGTTGAGGTTTTGATGACCCAGACGTGGTCGCCGTTCGGAAGGAGATGCGGCGTTTCTTCGGAGTCCATCGTGGTCCTTTCGGGGTTGGGGCGGGATCATCAGAATAGGAGGGCGCGGCTGGATGCGGCGGGGGTTATCCACAGGGGCTGGGGGCAACTGATGGGAGTGGCGGATGGGTGAAGGGCATTGGGTTGAGGTTCGGGCCATCGCCGACGAAGGACTGGATGACGGGCGGTGTTTGAAGGCGGTTCAGCAGTTGCGGAAGGAGTTGGCGGGGGAGGGGTTGCCTACTCAGGACGTTGCGGTGAAGGCGATCGGGGTGGCGTTGGTGGGTGGCCCGAAGGCGGCGTCGACGGTGGTCGCCGTACTGCGGGATTGGGTTCGGCGGCGGAAGAATCCGGGGCGGATTGTCGTGTCGTCGGGGACGGCTCGATCGAGATGGAGCGGGCGACGTTTGACGAGCGGGCAGTGGAGCTCCAGGAGTTCTTGAGCAAGCACTGAGACGCTCGTTTGAACACGAATCAGGCGTTGTCGGGTGGGTGGACGGGGCGTAGCGTCGAGTACAGGATTCTGGCGACGCGGCCGGGGGGCTGGTGCGGAGCACGCGGGGGCGCGTGCGATGCACGTGTTGCGTGGGGGGAAATCACGCGATCCGCCGTGAGGAGACTGCCTGGCTCGAGGGGCGGGCCGGGGGTGGGGATCTCCGAGGGGGCAAGACGAATGAGGTCTTCGTTGAGGTGCCGGCGTACGAGCCGGTGCAGGATTCGGGTACACGTCGCTCACAGAGCTGTTCGTTGCGGCCTAGGGGGCGATCGACGGAGGTACGGCGTCCGGCCGCATCGAGCCTGGTGGCAGCAACGCCACAGCGCCTGAGGTCGGCCCGAAGGAGGAAGCTCTGCCCGGAATTCCCTCCAGTCGGGTGGAGCCCAAAGGAGCCCGGAGTGCGCAAGCACTCCGGGCTCTCTATGTAGTGCCTACAGGTTGCGGAAGAAGGTCCGGATGTCGGCGGTCAGCTCCGCGGGGCGTTCGAGGGAGGCGTAGTGGCCGCCGGTCTCGAAGTTGGACCAGTGCACGATGTTGGTGTTGTCGCGTTCGGCCAGCGGGCGGATCGTCTTGAAGTCGTCGGAGAACACCGCAACGCCGGTCGGCGCGTGGTTCTGGGCGGGTTCGGTGCCGGCGTGGGCCTCTTCGTAGTGATAGCGGCCCGCCGCGGCGGAGCTGTTCGTGAACCAGTACAGCGTGACTTCGGCCAGGATCTGCTCCGGCGTGACCAGGCTGGTGCCGTTGCCGAAGCTGTTGAAGAGTTCGTTCCAGGCCAGCTGCCCGACCGGTGAGTCGGAGATGCCGACGGCAACGGTCTGTGGCCGGGTGGAGTTGATCGCGTTGTACCCGCCGACCGACTGGAACCACTTCAGGTGCTCGAGCGCCGCGTAGTCCTCCGGCGTGAACTTCTCGAACTCGGCCGGGTCGCCGGACGGGAAGGAGAACAGTTGCAGCACGTGCAGGCCGAGGAAGCCGTCGGGGTTCAGCAGGCCGAGCTCCCGCGAGATCATCGCGCCGCCGTCGGACCCATGAGCGCCGTACGACGTGTAGCCGAGTCGGCGCATCAGCTTGTCGTAGGTCCGCGCTACCCGGGCCATGGTCCAGCCGCGGTCGACGAGCGGCGTACTGAATCCGAAGCCCGGCATCGACGGGACGACGACGGAGAAGGCGTCCTCGGCCGAGCCGCCGTACGCGACCGGGTCGGTCAGCGGGCCGATCATGTCGAGGAAGTCGATGAACGACCCCGGGTAGGTGTGCAGGAGGAGCAGCGGCGTCGCGCCTTCGACCTTCGACGGTACGTGGATGAAGTGGACGGTCTGGCCGTCGATCTCGGTCAGGTAGTGCGGGAACTCGTTCATCCGCGCCTCCTGCTGACGCCAGTCGAACCCGTTCTGCCAGCGGTCGACCATCTCGCTGAGGTAGTGGTTCGGGGTGCCGTACTCCCAGTCGTCGCCGGGTACGGGCTCGGGCAGCCGCGTCCGCGCCAGGCGGACGAGCAGATCGTCCAGGTCAGCCTGGGCGATGTCGACGGTGAAGGGCCGGATGCTCTCGTTCGTGTTCATGGCTTTACCGTAGAATCCGTATAGGAACATTAGATTCCTATATGGGAGACGGATGTGCTGGAAACTTCGTCGCGGTTGCTTTCCTTGCTGGCGTTGCTCCAGACCCGGCCGGCCTGGACTGGCAGTGAGTTGGCCGAGCGGCTGGAGGTGACTACGCGGACGGTTCGCAATGACATCGATCGGCTTCGCGAGCTCGGGTACCCGGTCGACGCGGCGCGTGGTCCGGCGGGGCACTACCGGCTTGGAGTTGGCGCGAAGCTGCCGCCGCTGTTGCTGGATGACGAGGAGGCGGTGGCGGTCGCGGTTGGATTGCGTACGGGCGCCGGCGTCGTCGGGATGGCGGACAGTAGTGCTCGGGCGCTGACCAAGCTGGAGCAGGTCCTGCCGCATCGGCTCCAGCGGCAGGTGAACGCGATCCACCGGGCGATGGAGAAGGGGCCTGACAACACCGGCTCGAACGTCGAGGATCCGCTGATCGACTCGACTGTTCTCACCACTGTGGCGGCGTGCATCCGTGACGAGCACTATCTGCGGTTCGACTACGAGATTCCGACGGGTGCGATGATGCGTGGCGCTGGGTCGGGCCGTGGAGCCGAGCTTCCGATTCTGGTGGAGCCTTATCGGCTGGTTTGTTGGCAGCGGTATTGGTACCTCGTTGCGCGGGACGAGAAGGGTGAGTGGCGTACGTACCGGGTCGACTGGATGTCGTTGCGGATGGCAACAGGTCGCCGCTACCAGCCGCGGCCGATGCCCAGCGAGGATTACACCGACTTCGTCCTGCGGGATGTCGCGTCGACCGGTTGGCAGGTGCACGCGCGGATCACCGTCTTCGCCTCCGCCGACGAGGTCCTCTCCCGCATCCACGCCGCGGTCGGCATGGTCGAACCGATCGACGACAGTACGTGCGTCCTCGTCACCGGCGCCGACTCCCTCGAAGTCATCGCCGTCTACATCGGAATGCTCAGCCTCGACTTCCACGTAGACGGCCCACCCGAACTCCTGACCCACCTAAAAACAATAGGCACCCGCTACCTCAACGCGATCAGTTAGTTGTCGGTGCCGAGGCCGGCGTTTCGGGCTTGGATTATGGCTGTGGAGCGGTCGGCTATGCCTAGTTTGGTGAAGATGGTGGAGACGTTGTTGGCGACCGTCTTGGCGGCGAGGTTGATGCGGTCGGCGATGGCTGTGTTGGAGAGGCCGGCGGCCAGGAGGTTGAGGATTTCGCGTTCTCGGGTGGTTAGTTCGGGGAACGGGTCGGCGCTGGGTGGGGGTGCGGAGAAGAAGCCGAGGACGCGGCGGGCTACGCCGGGGCCGAAGATGGCTTCGCCTGCTGCGACGGCTCGGATGGCGCGGGCGATCTCTTCTTGTTCGGCGCCTTTGACCAGGTAGCCGCGGGCGCCGGCGCGCATCGCGGCGAAGACGGAGTCGTCGTCTTCGAACATGGTCAGGACGAGGACGGCGACCGACGGAGCCGAGCGGGCGAGTTCGCGGGTGGCCGCGAATCCGTCCAGGTCGGGCATCTGCAGATCGAGTACGGCGACATCGGGGCGAGCCGTGATGACTTCCCGAACCGCCTCACGTCCAGTTGAGGCGACACCCACGACCTCGATGCCGGGCAAGGACGTCAGCAATGCTTCGAGCCCGGCCCGGACGATCGGGTGATCGTCGGCCAGCACGACCCGGATCATCGTCGCTCCACAGGAAACACAACTCGGGTCATCGTCGCTCCCAAGGAAATTCGACCCGGGTCATCGTTGCTCCAAAGGGAAGCGGGCGCGGACCAGGCCGCCGCGGGGGGTGGGGCCGGCTTCGAACTTGCCGCCCAGCTCCGCAGCACGCTCGCGCATCGCCTGCAGGCCGACGCCGGGACGCCAAGCCCCGTTCGGCGGCCCGTCGTCGTTCACTTCGATCTCGAGATCGGTTCCACAGCGCAACGCTAGTACGGCGGAAGTCGCGCGGGAGTGCCGTACGACGTTCGTCAGCGCCTCGGTCGCGATCCGGTAGGCAGCCACCTCTAGCGCCGCGGGCAGTGCCGGGAGACCATCGGCAGACACCTCGACCTGGATCAAAGCACCGTCGGCACGGAACGACAGTTGGTCGGCCCGTTGCCGCAGCGCGCCGACGAGACCGAGTTCGTCCAGCGCAGGCGGTCGCAGATCGTCGACAAGCCTACGTACGTCGCCAATCGCGGTCCGCGTGTCTGCCCGCAACCCCGCGAGGAGTTCGCGTGCTCGCACCGGCTCGACGTCGATCAGGTTGGCAGCGGCGTCGGCGGCAAACGCGACACCGGTGAGCGTGGGTCCGAGGCCGTCGTGGAGATCGCGGCGGATCCGGCGGCGTTCCTCTTCCCGGGCCGAGACGAGCTTCTCGCGGGACGACTGCAGCTCGGCCGACAAGCGGGTTGCATGCACGGCGACGGCGAGTGGTACGGCGACCAGCGCAAGCACATTGCGATCCGCCGACGCCAGCCGGGATTCACCCGACCGCAGACCGATGTCGAGCGTCCCGACGACCTGTCCGCCGTACTCAAGTTCCAGCGGTACGACGGTCTGCGGCCGGGTACCGTCCGCGGCGACAATCCCATTGTCGACAATCAGAGCGGCGTACGGGAGGCGGAGGGCGGATCGGACCGAGGCAACGACACCGGGGAGGCCGGCCGAGAGTTGTTCGCCGACGCGCGACGCAACCCGGGCGGGGTCGCCGCGGTCGCCGTACAAGGCCCGGTCGACCAGGAGCTGAAGCCGGGGGAGGATCGGCGCGATGATCAAGGCCACCAGCACCGTGACCGCGGCGGAGCGACCCACCTGCGATGCGATGAACGAGTCGAGCAGTGCGACCAGAGCGGCATAGGAGCCGATGGCAACCAACGAGAGCAGCGCCCAGGTCAACGCTCGCGACACGACCAGTCGGATGTCGAGCAGCTGGTAGCGCACGATCGCCACCGCGACGGCGATCGGGATCAGCGGAATCGCCAGCAGGACAAGGATCGGCGTACCCGCGACGAAGGCCCACGGGGTGACGAAGAGGATCGCGATGACGGATGCCAGTAGCAACCACAGGAGTTGCCGACGGCCCATTTCATCAGCTCGGCGGTATCTGATGAACAGACAGACGACAGCCAACAGGATCGCGACCAGGTTGCGCAGTTCGGTCGCGGTCCAGAGCGGTTGGAGTGCGTCGTACGACGAAATCGACAGATAACCACGTGGTACGCCGGGAGCGGGCGGGGCGCCGTCGGTCGCCATCTCCAGAACGAAGAAGGGCGACGTGACGATGATGCCGATCGCGACCCAGCGCCACTGTGGCGACAGCAGCCGGCCGGTCGGGAACAGCAATAAGGACAACGGGAGGAAGAGCGCGATCGACCAGGGCCACGACCAGAGGAACAGCGAGACGGCCAGGCGCTGAGCGACGATCGGCGCGCCGGACTCCACCAGCACCTGACCGAGCGGTGCGCCCAGCGCGGTCGTGGCGTGGCCGATGCCGTCGGCGATGAACAGCCAGCCGATCGGGTTCGACGGGCGATGCCACGCGATCACCGCGCCGCACAGTCCGAACGTCAGCCCCATCAGACCGTTCGTCACCACGAAACCTTCGACCAGGTCGTGCCAGTTCCAGCTCAGTACGGCGGCCAGCACCAGCGCGGCGACCACCTCGGCGATCACGAACCCACCAAGGCCGCCGGCCAACGCCCGTCGGCGCGGCTCCAGCGGGTTCGATCCTGTGGTCATAGAGGCAGTGTGCTCCCGGAAGTGTCCCGGCGTCCCGGGATTGCGTTCCCGAGACGCCGGGGAAGCGCTGCTGCGAGTGATCCCGTCGCGCCGGGATCGCAGCCCCGGGTGGGCTGGGGAACCGCCTGACTACGGGGGATTGCGGGCCCAGGTGCGGGACCGGGGCGGGAGCCGATGGTGGAGCCATCGAAACCTGATGAGGGGGTAAACACAATGTCTCGGATGAACAAAGCCGGCCTGATCGTCCTCGGTCTGCTGGCCGTGCTGGATCTGCTCGGGCCGGTGCTGACCGACGGCGAGCACCCACCGATGGAGATCGCGGTCGGTGGCTCGGTGGTCGGGCTGATCAGCCTGGTCTTCGTCGGCCTGGCCTGGCGTGGGAAGCGGTGGGCACTGGCTCCGCTGATCACGCTGCGGCTCGCCTCGGCGCTGCTCGCAGTACCGGCGTTCTTCGCCGCCGATGTACCTGCCGCCGCGGTCGCGGCCGCCGGCTTCGGAGTTGCGGCGACGATCTTCGGCGTGGTGGCGGTCCTGCTGCCGACGCGGGAACTGGTCGGTGCGCGATGACGCAAACGATGGAGCGTACGACGGGTGCCGACGTACGACCGCTGTCCCGCTGGGTCGCGGCGCTGGTGCTGCCGATCGGGCCGGCTGCGATCGCGCTGCTGCGGTACTTCTTGCCCTACGACACGGTTGACGACGTTCCGACGATCGTCAATAAGATTGTCGACAATCTGGATCGCGCATCGTTGGTCGCGTGGTTTGGGTACATCGGGATCCTCACGTTGGTTCCCGGGGCCTACGCGGTTGGCCGGCTGACTCGCCGACGGGCGCCGTGGGTGACCGCGATCGCGCTGTTCCTCGTCGTACCGGGGTATCTGTCGCTGCCGTGGACGGCATCGAGTGACCTGTTCACCTGGTCCGCGGGAACGGCGGGAGTGGACGCTGGGTCGATCGCGAAGGCGGTTGATGTGACGCACGGGTCGATGAACCTGGCCGGCGCGGTGTTCGTGCTCGGGCACGTCCTCGGGACGATCCTGCTCGGCGTCGCGATGTGGCGGTCGCGGATTGTCGTTCGATGGGCCGCGGTAGCGGTGATGGTGTCGCAGCCGATTCACTTCATCGCCGCGATCATCATTCCGAATCACACGCTCGACCTGATCGGCTGGGGTCTGCAGGCAGTCGGGTTCGCCGTGGTGGGGTTGGCGATCCTGCGGATGCGCAACGACGAATGGCAGCCCTTGTCCTAAAGGGGATTGCTCAGAGGGAAGGTGCAGTTCGGGGGTGGGCTCGTCCGGCATCACGTGCCGGACGAGCCCGCGGTTGCTAGGTCAGAGGCCTTGTTGTTTGAGGAAGGTGACGGTCCGGGCCATGGAGGTTGGCCAGGCGGGACCGAAGGCGTGTTCTTCGCCGGGGTAGGTGTACATGGTCGCGTTCTTGCCGGCGGCCTTGAGGGCGGCGAGGGTTTCGCGGGACCAGGCGATCGGGCAGGTCGAGTCGGACGCGCCGTGGTGGATCAGGACCGGTTCGGTGACGCGGTCGAAGAAGTTCACGGCGGACAGGTTCCGCCAGAAGGTCGGGTTGCGCGCGGGTTCGCCGTACGTGCGCAGGATCGTGGTCGCGATCGGACGATCGGGGCGGGTCCAGCGGTTGAAGTTGTCGACGGCATCTGAACTGACCGGCGCGAAGACGACCGCGGCCTTGACGAGACCGGGCTGGGCGACGAGCACGTTGTAGGTGATACCGCCGCCCATCGACCGGCCGAGGAGTCCGATGCGTGCAGGATCGACGTACTCCGAGGTCCGCAGAGCGAGGACCGCATTGATCACGTCCTCGGTGTAGCCGAGCCGCAGGTCGAGTTCGGAGCGCGGATCGTCGGACGATTGCGCGTGATTGCGGTAGTCGGTGTGCAGTACGACGTACCCGCGCCGCGCGAGGTAGTCCTGCTCACGCATCAGCCCGCGGCCGTTGGTGTAGACGGCTGGGTCGATGTAACCGTGGTTGAGGACGAGGGCAGGGTGCGGTCCTGGGGTCGACGGGACGTTCATGATCCCGGAGATTGTCAACAATCCGCTTGTGTACGTGACGTGGTAGCGGGTGTAGGCGGCGTTGCGCGCCAGTACGCGGGCGAGGCGGAGGTTGCCGCCGTTGTACTTCTTCACCATCAAGGCCTGCAGAGACACGGGATGCGGGACGGTCGTCGGGGTCGGCGCGGCGGTCGACGGCGGCGATGACACAGGTGGGGGAGTGGACGGCGAGGGGCTCCCGGACGGCGAGAGGCTTTCGGAGGGCGTTGGGGCGACGGATGGCGGGGCAGGAGTTGTGGAGTTTGCGCTCGGGGCTGACGCAGGGGGTGCCGCGTCGTCGGTAGTACAGGCGACCACGGCCGTCATCACGAACGCGACGACCCCCGCCCACGCCATCCGCCGGTCCATGTCTTCCAGTCTGCCGCTGGACGGTGCGCAACCGGTCGAAAGTTCTCACAACGATCGGCCGGCCGATGCGGCTCGGTGAACGCCGAGGCACCGACCCAGCTGCGGCTCCGGCTCCCCGGCTGGTCAACTCGGTCGACAAGGACAGCTCGACGCCATGATTCGCAGACGGCGACTGAGACGAGGGAGCTGCGGCGCGCTGAGCGAAGACGCGAAACGCACTGGACCGCGTCGGCCGGCGGGTGGGTGACTGATGACGCTGTGTCGTTGTGCCGGAAGAATTCTGTTGGAAGGCGCCACGGATTGCAGGACTACTGGCGCGTACCGTGAATTGTTCGCGCTTTTCTGATGGGCGTGACAGCATTCAGATTCTTCAAGTTGGGGGGCTTGAATATGTCACGAGCCAAACGAGCGATTCATCAACGCCGCGGTCCGCTACTGCTTGTCGTCGGGGTGGTCGCCGCAGTGACCGTCGCCGCCGGGGTGGCGCTCGCGCAACTCGGTGGGCCGTCGGACCAGCCGACCGGTCAACCCACACTCAGCACGACCCATCCCGCACATAACGCAAGCCACGCAGCGAGTGCGCCAACGAGTGGGCCTGCGACGAACGAACCTGCAAAGCCCGCAGCGAGCCAGCCTGCAAAGCCCGCAACGCCTCAGCCGAAGCCGAAGGTCATCAAGAGCGCCGCCGATGCCTGCGCCGACGAGATCCGGACAACCGAAGCAGTGGTGACCTCGGCCTGGGCCGCCGCCGAACATTGGCGCCAACATGTGCAGGCCCGTACGGATTTGCTCAGCGGGAAGAATTCCGAGGAAGCCACAAAAGCGATCTGGAAGCGCACCAGACTCGCCGGTCCCGCGGATATCGCCACGTTGGATTCCGCAGTCTCCGCGCAGGCGAAGGCCGCGGGCGGTTGCAAGAAGTTGTCGGGTACGACGGCAACCGTCTGTAAGAAACGACTCTCAGCGCTCGATCGGGCCGCGAAGGCTGATCGGGCGGCCGCGGGTGATTGGGAGAGTCACCTGTCGATGATGGCGGCTCACGCGGCCGGCGACTTCGATGCGGAGCACGCGCAGGATATGTGGGTCGCCGCGTGGACGGCCGCGCCGAAACACCTCGACGCAGCCTCCCGAGCCAACGCCGCCCTCACCGCAGCCCCAGACTGCCCCAGCTAACGGAAGCCGCAGCTGAGGCGCGCCCCAGCCGAGAGCCCAGCTGACGGAGCCCCAGACGACGGAGCCTTAGCTGACGGCCACACACTCGTCAGCTAGCACCGGCGTGCGGCGTCGGCGTGGCCATTGGACGATCAGTACGGCGGACAGCACCAGCGCGCCACCGAACCACTGGACCGCTGTGAGCTGCTCACCGAACACCAGAGCGGCCGCGACCACCGTCACGACCGGCTCGAGGATGGACAGGATCGACGCCACCGATGGCCCGACCCGAGCCATCCCCGCGAAGAACAGCAAAATCGCCGCAACCGTACTCACCAGCGACAACGCCCCCAGCCACAACCACCCCACCGGCGCGAAGTCCAGCGAAGGCCCACCCCGCAGCAGCCCAACGACCAGGAACGTCCCGAAAGCCCCCACGCAAACCAACGCAGCGAGCGCCAACGGCGGCACCTCAGCCCGATCGCCGACCAAGATGTAGCAGGTGTAGACAATCGCCGCGCCCAGCCCCAGCACGACCCCGAAAAGATCGAATCGCCCACTGAGAGCCCCGCTGAGCACCAGCCCGATCCCGGCCAGCGCAATCCCCAACGCCCACACCCTCCGCCGCGACGCCCGCTCACGTCGCAACACCACGGCACCGACCATCACCAGCACCGGATAGACGTACAGCAGCAAGGCGACCAGCGACGCATCGAGCCGCGTCAGCGCGGAGAAGTACAGACCCGACTGCGCCGCATAGCCGAAGACACCCATGCCCAGCCCGATCAGCACAGCCCGCCGAGACAGACCACGGAACGCGCCACGCGCTAGCGCGATTGTCAACAAAACAACTCCCGCCAGCCCGAAGCGGACCAGCAGCAACGCATCGACCGACACGCCAGCGTCGTACGCCAGCTTGCCGAACACGGCCATCGCCCCGAACCCGGCGGCGGACAGAAGACAGAAAAGGATCCCCACGTCATCGATGGTCAGGCCCGGAGATTGTTCACGTCTATCACGGCTTCCTGGACGAGACCGTGTAGCTATTCTGAACAAATGCTGGATCTGCACCGCCTCCGCCTACTGCGCGAAGTCCACGACCGCGGCACCGTGCACGGCGCCGCGCGCGCCCTCGGCTACACCCCGAGCGCGATCTCGCAGCAGCTGTCAGTCCTGGAGCGAGAAGCCGGTACGCCGTTACTCGAGCGGATCGGCCGCAACGTCCGACTGACCACGGCCGGCCAGGTGCTCGTCCGTCACGCCTCGACACTGCTCGAGGGAGTCGAGGCGGCCGAGGCGGAGTTGGCCACGATCGCGGCCGGCCGAGTGGCCGGGCTGGTCCGGGTCGCGTCGTTCCAGTCCGCGTTCCTGCGCATCGTCGCCCCGGCCATCCGTGCGCTGGCCGCCACTCATCCCGACATCCGCGTCGAAGCCAGCGAGCTCGAGGTCGAGCAGGCCGCGCCGGCCCTGCGACTCCAGCAGCTGGACGTGATGATCGGCGACGAGTACGACGGCCAACCGCGAGCAGTGCACGCAGACCTCCATCGCGAGTCATTGCTCCGCGAACAGATCCGCGTCGTCCTCCCCGAGGACCACCCCGAAGCCGCCGCCGAACGAGTATCGATCGCGCGCCTGGCCGATGTCCCGTGGGCCTCCTGCCATCCCGGCACCGGCCATCGCGAAATGCAGGTCCGCGTCTGCCGAGAACTCGGCGGCTTCGAACCGGACCTCCGCTACAGCTCCGACGACTTCCTGATCCTGCTCGAACTCGTCCGTACGACGGGAGCCGGCGCACTGCTCCCGGACCTGGTGCTCGCCCACGGCACGGCCGGTGTCGCCGTACGCCTACCTGCCGAGGGTGAGGTCGGACGCGGGGTCTTCCTGCTCACCCGCCGTACCCAGAACCCGACCGTCGCCGCGGTCGCGGATGCGCTGCGAACCGCAGCTAGCCAAGCCACCCCAGACTCGTAAGCGTGTCCGTCGTCGGCTTGTACTCACAGGCCGCGACGCCCTGATAGCCGGCCGCCTTCAGCGCATCAAGCGCCGCGTCGATCGGCAACGATCCCGACCCCGGCTCACCACGGCCCGGACTGTCCGCGAGTTGCACATGAGCGACCTGCACAGTCGACGCCGTGCCGATGAGATCGACCCCGTTGCTACCGAGATGGAACGTGTCGAACAACAGCGACAGATTGTCGACATCCTTCAATGGTCCGTCGAGCAAATCCTGTACGTCGTCCGCCGTCAGCAACGGATAGCGCCCGTTGAGCCCCTCGGTCAGCGGTTCGATCAACACGGTCCCGCCGAGAGCATCGACGGCGGAGGCCGCCGAACGGATCGCAGCCACAGCAGTTGCCGCCTGCTCAGCAGGGGCCCAGCGATCGTCGGTCTGCCCGTAGAGCAGATTGAAGAGCCGGCATTCGGTCCGCTCCGCGATCGCGACGACCGCACGAACGTTCGCTGCGAGCTCAGCCTGCCGATCCGGATGCGACGCCACACCACGCTCCCCGCCGGGTATGTCCCCGCCGTAGAAGTTCAGGGCATTCAAAGACACCCCAGCGGCTTCAATCCCACGCACGAACGAGTCGATCGAGGCCGCAGAAGGATCGGGTACGGCGATCGGCCACCACGACTCGACCATCCGGAAACCGGCGGCAGCAGCCGCGGCGAACCGGTCTGGATAGGGCAGTTCGGTGAAGAGCATCGAGACGTTCGCACTCAGCTCATGGCCCCGGTAGTCCATGCGGATGAGCCTAACATCAGCTCTTGCCAGTCGTGCATTCTTGTCTAACAATCTTAAGACCCGACGACTCCGGAGGCGCGATGCACACCGAGCCCGAGCAGACCGCAGCAGTCAAGGCGCGAGTCGACTCCGATCCGGACTGGCCGTTGGCGGCCACCCGCTGGGCCCAGATCACCTTGGCCGAGGACGATCCCGCGCACTTCGACGCGGACTTCTGGCTGCGGCTGATGCGTGACAGCAAGGCCAACGCGACCTGCATCAGCGCGGGAGGGTACGTCGCCTACTACCCGACCCGGCTCGAGTACCACCACCGCAGCACGTTCCTCGGCGACACCGACCCGTTTGGCACGCTCGTCGAGGGTGCCCGCGGTCTCGGCATGAGCGTGATGGCCCGCGTCGATCCGCACGCGGTCCACGCCGACGCCGCGGCCGCACATCCCGAATGGCTGGCCCGCGATCGTGACGGCAACCCGATCGAGCATTGGGCCTACCCGGGAATCTGGCTGACGTGCGCGTTCACGCCGTACCACCGTGAGTTCATCACCGAGGTGATCCGCGAGATCGTCCGCGAGTACGGCGTCGACGCGGTCTTCGCGAATCGATGGGAGGGCTACTACGGCATCTCGTACAGCGAGGCCGCACAGCAATCGTTCCGGGACGAGACCGGCCTCGAGCTCGCCGCCGCGGAACACGCCGAGGGCTGGTCCGAGTACGTCACCTGGCGGCATCGGCGGCTCGGTGAACTCGTCAGCATCTGGGACCAGGCCGTCCGCGACATCCGGCCGCATGCCCGCTTCGTCCCGAACCTCGGTGCACTCGCCGCCCGGGACCTCGCGCACGACCTGGCCGAACCACTCGCACCGATGTTCATCATCGACAAGCAGGGCCGGCACGGGATCGAGGCGCCGTGGGCTGCGGGCCGCAACGGCAAGCGGAACCGCGGTGTCTTCCCCGATCGGCCGGTGCGGCTGATCACCTCGGTCGGCCCGGAACACAAGTACCGCTGGAAGGACTCGGTCGCGCCCGGCGAGGAGACCAAGACCTGGATCGTCGACGGGTTCGCGCACGGGGCGCTGCCGTGGTTCACCAAGTTCAACGCGAGTATTGCCGACAATCGCTGGGTCCAGCCGGTCGTCGACGCCTTCAATCTGCACGCGCAAGTCGAGCCGGTCCTCAAAGATCTGCGGGTGACCGCCGAGGTCGCGCTGCTCGACCCGACGCGGACCGGGCAGCTGCACGCCGGCGACCAGGACCACGAGGACGGCTTCTACCAGGCCCTCGTCGAGGCGCGGATCCCGTTCGAGTTCGTCTCCGACCAGCTCATGTCCGCGGAACGACTCAGCCCGTTCAAGGTCATCCTCCTCGCGAACGCGGAGCAACTCAGCGACGAGCAGTGCACGATCCTCCGCGAGTACGTCGAGACCGGCGGCTCACTCGTGGCGGCGTACCAAAGCTCCTTGTACGACGAACACGGCGACGCGCGGGCGGATTTCGGGCTGGCCGATGTGCTGGGCGTTCGGTTGAGCGAGCCGAGCCGGCGGATCCAGAACAACTACATCGCGCTGATGGACGAGCACCCGCTGAACGCGGGCTTCGAGGGTACGACGCGGATCATTGGCGGCACCCACATTCTGGGCGTCGAGGCCGACGGCGTGATCCCGTTCCGGTTCATCCCTGACTTCCCGGATCTGCCGATGGAGGAGGTCTATCCGCGGGAGGCACCGGATCGACCGGCAGTGGTCTGCACCGAGAACGCGAACGGCGGACGCACGGTCTACTTCCCGTTCAACCTCGGCGCAATCTTCTGGGAAGCCTTGCAGTCCGACCACGGCCGGCTGATCGCGAACGCGGTCGGCTGGGCGCTGGGCAAAGCGCCGGAAGTGACTGTCGAAGGTGCCGGGCTGGTCGATGTCGCCGTACATCGTGGTGACAGTGGGGTGGCCGTTGCCTTGGTCAACCTCACCAACCCGATGGCGATGCGCGGCCCGATCCGCGAGACCCTCCCGCTGCCGCCGCAGCGCGTCTCCGTCGCCGTACCGGACAAGGCCGTGAAGGTGCGCCTGCTCGTGGCCGGCGTGGACGTCGAGCCGGTGATCGCGGACGGCCGGGCTGAGGTGGTCATCCCGACCGCAGGGCTGCTCGAGGTCGTGCACGTGGATTGGAGTGACGCATGAGGATCGGGTTCATCGGTCTCGGCGTGATGGGGCGGCCGATGGCGGCCAATCTGATTGCCGCCGGCCACGACCTCTCCGTCTACCGCGGCCGGACCGACGTCGGTGCGCATGTGTGCGGGTCGGCCAATGAGGTCGCCGAGCTGTCCGAGGTCGTGATCCTGATGGTCCCGGACACCCCGGATGTCGAGTCGGCGCTGTTCGCGCCGGCCGGGGTCGCCGAGGGGTTGCGGGCGGGATCACTGGTGATCGACATGAGCTCGATCTCGCCGACCGCGACGATCGGGTTCGCGCAGTTGATCGAGAAGTTGGGCTGCGACTACCTGGACGCGCCGGTGTCCGGTGGTGAGATCGCCGCGCGGGACGGTTCGCTGACGATCATGGCCGGCGGTCGCCCGGAGGTGTTCGAGCGAGCCCGGCCGATCTTCGACGTACTCGGGAAGAACGTCACGTTGATCGGTGGGTCCGGTGCGGGGCAGACGGCGAAGGTCGCGAACCAGATCATCGTTGGGCTCACCATCGAAGCGGTGGCCGAAGGCCTGCTCTTCGCCGAGCGGGCCGGGGCGGACCCTGCCGTGGTCCGGCAGGCGCTGATGGGTGGGTTCGCGAGCTCGCGGATCCTCGAACTTCACGGCGAGCGGATGCTGCGGGAGACGTTCGAGCCCGGGTTCCGGATTCGCTTGCACCGCAAGGATCTCGGGCTCGCCGTGCAGGTCGCTGCCGAGCTCGATCTCGCTTTGCCAAACACGGCTGCCACACAGCAACTGATGAACGCAGCCATTGCGGACGGCGACGGCGAACTGGATCACTCCGCGCTGTACCGGACGTTGCGCCGGGATCACTCATGAGGCTCTGGTGGCACGAACCGTTCCGGATGTTCCAGACCAACCTGCGCGAAATCGACGCCGGGCTGGACGTGGACAAGGTGCTCGACTACCTGGTCGAGTTCGGCGCCAACACCTGGTTGCTGAGCGTCGGCGGGATCTTGTCGAACTACCCGACCGATCTGGACTTCCAGACCCGCAATCCCCACCTCGCCAAGCGTCCGTCCGGCGATCTGGTCGGTGATGCGGTCAAGGCTGCCGCACAGCGTGGGATCCGGGTGATGGGCCGGATGGACTTCTCCAAGATCGACCATCGCCGGGCGGAGGCCCACCCGGATTGGTGCTTCGTCGGACCGACCGGGGCGCATCAGGTCTACAACGGCCTGACGAGTGTCTGTCCCAGCGGCGACTACTACCAGGTCAAGCTGTTCGAGGTACTGGACGAGGTGCTCGACCGCTATCCGCTCGACGGCTTCTTCTGCAACTGGATGTCGTTCAACGAGGTCGACTACAGCCGCGTCTACCACGGTGTCTGCCACTGCGTCTCTTGTCAGGAGCGGTACGACGGTCAGCTGCCGGACGGCAAGGGGTCACCCGGCTACGACGCTTGGCAGCAGTTCGCAAAGCAAGTGCTGGCCGATCTGACCGCGCGGATCCGGCAGCACCTCGCCGACCGTCGCCCGGAGGCCCCGCTGGTCCTCGGCGATCGCGCCGACATCGTCTTCCACGAGGCGAACAACGCAGTCGGCCGTCCCCTGTGGCATCACCGCACCAGCGAAAGCGTGAGCGCGGCGAAGACCTACCGGCCGACCGTGCCGGTCCTCACGAACTCGGTCGGTTTCGTGGACATGCCGTACCGGATGGCGAGTGAGGATCCGAACCACTTCGCCCAGTACCTGGTCCAGGCGATCGCTCGCGGTGCCAACTCGTCGACGTACATCATGGGCACTCCGGACGACAATCCGTACGCCTGCCTGCCGATCGCCGGCGAGCTGACCCGCTTCCATCGTGATCACGAGGACGTCTATCGCGACCTGGTGCCCGCGGCTCGAACTCTCCTGGTGAGAGGGGCGAACACCCGAGAGTTCCAAGGGCTCTACCTCTCGCTGCTCCAGCGACATGTGCCCTTCGATGTCCTGCCACAGGATCGTCTCGGCGACGTCGATCTGAGTCGCTACCAGGCGGTCGTGCTGCCCGATCTCGGTCCGGTCGACCTGGGGGAGTACACCGGTCGAATAGTTGCCACGGGCACCACCGACGTCAAGCAACTTCCGGTCCGGCGGCTTGCCCGGTACGACACTGAGGAAGCTACTCGCGCCCTGCATCTGGAGGGTGGCGTGCCGGTCTTCGGCGCCTTCGACGTGATCGAGGCGTCCGGCCAGGTCGCGCTCCGCGCCTTCTCGCGAGCGCCGTACGGGCCGCCGGAGAAGTGCTACGGACATGAGCAGTTGGAGCACCCCGGGCTGGTGAAGCAGGGCAATGCGGTGCTGTTCCCGTGGACGATCGGGCGGGCGTACCGCGAAGTGGGGTTGAGCGTGCACCGGGACCTGTTCGTGGATCAGGTGGGTGGCGCGATGGAGACGGATCTGCCGGAGCAGGTGGAGATCGTGGTGGGGCGGTCCGCGGCGGGATTCGTCGTACATCTGCTGAACAGGTCGGGCGATAGCGACCAGCGGTTCGCCCCACCGGTGCCGGTCGGACCGGGGCGCCTCCGGGTGCCGGACGGCGTACGCGAAGTCGAAGCACTCAACGCGGGGGAGCACCTGCCGGTCGAGGACGGCTGGGTGCAGGTACCAGAGATCGAGTTGTTCGAAGCACTGGTCTGCGGGTGAGGAGAGCGAGATGGATCGACGTGAATTTCTCAAGTTGTCGCTAGGCACCGGACTGGCTGCGGCGGCGGTGACCGGCTGCAGCGGTAGCGGTGGCGGCCCGTCGGGTGGCGGCGGTGACGTGACGCTGCGCTATGCCTGGTGGGGCAACAACATCCGGCAGCAGAACTACACCAAGGCCCTGAAGCAGTTCAGTACGGCGAACCCGTCGATCACGATCGAGCCGGAGTTCGCCGACTACACGGCCTTCCAGGAACGGATGACGACCCAGATCGCCGCCCGCGACGTACCGGACATCTTCTGGATCGCGTCGCCGCAGGTGATGACGTACCACAAGAGCAAGCTGTACCGGAAGCTCGACGACATCCCGTCGCTGAAGTGGGACGACTACAGCAAGGATGACCTCGAGACCTTCAAGCTCGCCGGCGAACTGAACACGGTGCCGTTCGCGATCTTCACCCCGGTGATCCGCTACAACGAGACGGTCGCGAAGGCCGACGGGGTGACGGTTCCGGCCGAGGGACCGGGCTGGACGTGGGACTCCCTGGCCGAGCTCCTCATTGCCTATAGCAAGAACAATCCCGGGAAGCGGAAGGGTACGCCGTACGCGCCCGATCACGACCTCACCTTCGAAGCATGGCTGCGGCAGCGTGGTGAGCAGCTGTGGACGGAGGACGGTCAGGCCGGGTTCACCGTGGACGGACTCGGGAGCTGGCTCGACTGGTGGGAGAAGCTGCGCAAGGCCGGGGCCGCGTTGTCGCTGAGCGAGCAGGAGGGGATGGGCCCGGACTGGGCGCAGGTGGGGAAGAAGGTCCTGGTGAACTTCGGCAACTCCAACCACATCATCGACGACGCGAAGATGTTCCCGAAGGAGAAGTTCCGGCTGCGGGCGGCGCCGGTCGCACCGACCTCGACGGCCGGGCACAAGTACCTGTACTTCCCGCGGATGGCGATCTACCAGCGCATCGACGAGGGCAACCTCGAGGCGGCCGGCAAGGTGCTCCAGTACAACGTCAACGACCCGGAGATGCTGAAGACCGTCCGGCTGACCATGGGCGCGCCGACGAACCCGAAGGTGGCCGAGCAGGCGAAGGCGTTCGCGAGTCCGGACGAGACCGAGATGCTCGCGGTCGTCGCGAAGGAGCGTGCGGCCGAACGCAAGCCGCGGTACGAGGCGCCGCCCGGTTCCAGCACCTGGCGGACGGCGATGACCCGCATCTGCGAGGAAATCGCGCTCGGCAAGACCGCCGTACCGGATGGAGCGAAGAAGCTGCTCGACGACATCAACGCCGGGATCAAGCGGGCCGCATGACACGCAGACCTGCCTTCCATCTCAACCGCCAGGGGAGGGCGGCCCATGTCTTCCTGATTCCCTGGCAGCTGGGCTTCCTCGGGATCACCGCGGTGCCGTTGTTCGCGTCGCTGTACCTGGCGTTCACGAACTACGACATCCTGAACGCACCGGAGTGGACCGGGCTGGAGAACTTCCAGCGGATGATCCACGACGACCAGTTCTGGGCGTCGGTGCGGGTGACGCTGGTCTACGTGGTCGTGTCGGTGCCGCTGCAGCTCGGGTTCGCGTTGATCCTGGCGCTGATCCTCGACCGCGGGCTGAGCGGGCTGGCGTTCTATCGCAGCGCGTTCTACCTCCCGTCGCTGCTCGGTTCTTCGGTGGCGATCGCGATTCTGTGGCGGGAAATCTTCGGCGACGACGGCCTGATCAACAAAGGGCTCGCGCTGATCGGGATCCATGGCGAGAGTTGGCTGCAGAATCCTCGGACCGCGTTGGCCACGCTGATCGTGCTGAATGTCTGGACGTTCGGTTCGCCGATGGTGATCTTCCTGGCCGGTCTGCGACAGATTCCCGACGAGCTGTACGAGGCGGCTCGGGTCGATGGCGCCGGGGTCCTCAAGCAGTTCGTGCACGTCACGGTGCCGTTGCTCACGCCAATCATCTTCTTCAACCTGATCCTGCAGACGATCGGCGCGTTCCAGACCTTCACCCAGGCGCACATCATCAGTGGTGGCACCGGCGGTCCGGCCAACTCGACGCTGTTCTACACGCTGTACGTGTACCAGCAGGGATTCGTTGCCTTCGACATGGGTTATGCGTCGGCGCTCGCGTGGGTGCTGATGGTCGCGATCGCCGTGGTGACCGCGCTGCACTTCCTGGTGTCGAAGTACTGGGTCTTCTACGGAGACAGCTGATGACGGCCCGACCGGTGCTGAAGCACCTGGGACTGCTGGTGTTCGTGGCGATCATGATCTATCCGCTGATCTGGATGGTGGTGAGCGCGTTCAAGCCCGGTGACCAGATCCTGACCGAGCCCGGCATCATCCCGAAGGACCTGACCTTCGAGAACTTCAAGGACGGCTGGCATGTGCTCAACCGGCCGTTCTCGGTGTTCTTCGTCAACTCGCTGATCGTCACGATCGGGTCGATCCTCGGCAACCTGTTCTCCTGCTCGTTGACGGCGTACGCGCTGGCCCGGCTGCAGTTCCGGATGCGGACGGTGTACTTCGCGATCACACTGGCCTCTGTGATGCTGCCGTTCCACGTGCTGGTGATCCCGCAGTACATCTTCTTCTCCCAGCTCGGGCTGGTGAACACCTACTGGCCGCTGCTGATCCCGAAGTTCCTCGCCACCGACGCGTTCTTCGTGTTCCTGATGGTGCAGTTCATCCGGACGCTGCCGCGGGAGCTCGACCGGGCCGCCTGGATCGACGGCGCCGGCCCGTTCCTGACCTTCTGGTACGTCGTCCTGCCGCTGATGCGACCGGCCTTGGTCACCACCACGATCTTCACGTTCATCTGGACGTGGAACGATTTCTTCGTACCGTTGATCTACTTGACCAGGACGCAGGTGTTCACCGTGCCGGTGGCGCTGAACTCGATGGTCGACTCCGAGACACAGAGTGGGGTGGGCATGCTGTTCGCGATGTCGTTGCTGTCACTGATCCCGATCCTGATCTTCTTCGCGGTCGCGCAGAAGTACCTGATCCGCGGAATCGCCACGACGGGACTGAAATGATGAAGATCGTTGTAGTGGGCAAAGAATCACCGGCCGTGCTGGCGGCGTCCGACGGGGCCGAGGTCCGGTTCGTCGACTCTCTGGATGATGCCGCCGACATCTTCGGCGAAATGGAAGCAGTCATCGGCCGGGTCCGGCCCGAGGTGCTGGCGAAGGCACCGCGGTTGCGCTGGGTGCACAGTCCGTCGGCGGGCGTCGACGCCGACCTCACGCCGGAGATGCTGGCATCGCCGGTGGTGCTGACGTCGAGCGCCGGCAACGGTGGGATCTCGCTGGCCGAGCACTCGATCTTGCTGATGCTCATGCTGAATCGCGACGTACCGCGGTGGATGCGGGCGCAGGCCGATCACCGCTGGGACCACTTCGTCCACAGCGAGTTGGCCGGGCTCACGGTCGGTATCTACGGTCTGGGCAACTCCGGAATCGACCTCGCCCAGAAGGCGAAGGCGTTCCACATGCGAGTTCTCGGCGTACGACGTCGGCCCGAGCTGCCCACGCCGTACGTCGATGAACTGGTCGAGCTGGACCGGTTGCTCGCGGAGTCGGACTTCGTCGTGGTCACGACCCCGCGGACGCCGTCGACGGCCGGGATCATCGACCGGGACGCGTTCGCGCGGATGAAGAAGTCGGCGTACTACATCTGCATCTCGCGCGGCGGGATCGCGGATGACGACGCGCTGCTGGAGGCGTTGCAGACCGGTCAGATCGCCGGTGCCGGGCTGGATGCGCACGGGGTGGAACCGTTGCCGGCGGAGAGCCCGTTCTGGTCGTTGCCCAACGTCATCGTCACACCACACAACGGCGCAACGAGCACCGGGACCAGGCGGCGCAGCCAGGAGATCATCGCCGAGAATCTCCGCCGCTTCATCGCGGGCGAACCGCTGAACAACGTCGTTGACAAAAGCGCCGGTTACTAGGCCAGTACACTTGCCAGACCAGTTCTCCCGAGGGGGTGGAGTGAGTACCGAAGCGCGCCTGGAGCTCGGTCCGTCGTCGCTGACCGACGCCTTGTACGCGTCGATCCGCAAGCGGATCGTGAATGGCGAGATCCCCCAGGGCGAGAAGCTCACCGAGGTCCGGCTCGCGACCGAGTACAACGTGGCCCGGCCGACGGCGAAGGCCGCGCTGGAACGGCTGACGGCGAACGGTCTGCTCCGCCGTACCGCCCACAAGACGGCTGTCGTTCCGGTGCTCGACCAGGACGAGATCAGGGACCTGTTCTTCAGTCGCGTCACGATCGAGAAGGCCGCGGTGTCCGCGTTGGCGGTGACCGGCGAGGTGCCGGCCGACGCCGCGCGGGCCCAGGTCGCAATCGAGTACGCGGCCCGCGACCGGTTGTTCGAGGACCAGGTCGAGGCGGACATCGCGTTCCACTCGGCGCTGGTGTCGGCCGTCGGCAGTCGGCGGTTGTCGCGGATGCACGAGCTCATCCTGGGTGAGGTGCACCTGACGATGGGTCAGTACAAGGCGCATCGCAAGGCGGCTCCGTCCACGGTCGCGTCCGAGCACGCGGCGATTCTCGAGGCGATCCGGGCCGGCGACGCGAGCACCGCCGCCGACCGGATGGCCTACCACCTCGACCAGGCGCAGAGCCGGCTCCTCACCACGCTGACCGACGGATCAGACGAGGTCGTGCCGGAGTAGGACCGTGCGGCCGTCGAACGTGCGGGTGTCGGCGAGGCGCAGGGTGCGGCCGTCGGCCGGACGGTAGCCCGGCTTGCCGCCGCCGAGGACGACCGGGTGCACGATCACGTGGTACTCGTCGACCAGGCCGCGCTCGGCCAGGGCGGCCGCGACGCTGGCGCTGCCGGTGAGCAGGATGTCCTTGCCGGGCTCGTCCTTGATCGCCTTGATCTCGTCGGCGGTGCGGACGATCCGGGTGTTCCAGTCGGCGCTTTCGAGGGTGGTCGAGAGCACGACCTTGGGCGTCGTACGCCAGACCGGCGCGAACGCGACCGCGTGCTCGTCCGGGTTCATCTCCTCGGCGTTGGGCCAGTACGACGACATCATTTCCCAGACCGTCCGTCCGTACAGGAACGTGTCGGCGCGCTCGGTCAGGCTCATCGAGTACTCGCCCAACTCGTGACCGAGTTCGGCCCAGCCGAACTCGCCGTTCGGACCCTCGATGAAACCGTCGAGCGACTGGTGCACGTAATACATGATCTTCCGCATGATGTCCTCCAGGTGATGTCTGCCTTGTACCCCCTGGTCGGGGCCGACGGGCGGGCTTTGACATCGGCCGCCAACATTTTTCAGGCATTGACGCCACGCCGTTGGCGAGAGAAGGTCGGGGGTGAACGGGCGGGTCCTGGGGGAGGACCGGTGTGCCCGTCGGGGGTTCAGACGCTCTTCGGGGTGAAGGCTCGCGTTGCCCTCGACGCCGGCGACCGGCCTGCGTGGCGTGCGTCGTACGCGCGCCGCTCTGCCGAACACCGACATGCCGGGGAGCGGACATGAGCACGATGGAAGACCTGAGGGAACGGACCAGGGGACAGATCTTCACCGCGGGTGACGAGGGGTACGACGCGGCCCGCCGCGTCAACAATGCGATGCACGACAAGCGGCCGCAGGTCGTGGTGCGGTGCGAGAACGCCGGTGACGTGATGGCCGCGGTGGACTACGCGCGGACCAACGAACTGGATCTCGCTGTCCGCGGCGGCGGTCACAGCGTGCCCGGGTTCGGCACGGTCGACGACGGTGTCGTGATCGACCTGAGCGGGATGCGGAACGTGCGGGTGAACCCGGTCAGCCGGACCGCGCGGGCCGGCGGTGGCGCGACCTGGGGCGACTTCAACGCGGCCACCCACGCCTTCGGGCTGGCGACGACCGGCGGGATCATCTCGACGACCGGTGTCGGTGGGCTCACGCTCGGCGGCGGGATCGGGTACCTGGCCCGTGGGCTCGGGCTGTCCTGCGACAACCTGATCTCGGCCGATGTGGTGACGGCGGACGGGCAGTTCCTGATCGCCAGTGAGAAGGAGAACGAGGACCTGTTCTGGGCACTGCGTGGTGGCGGCGGCAACTTCGGCGTGGTTACCGCGCTGGAGTTCCGGCTGGCGCCGGTCTCGACGATCTTCGGCGGCCCGATGTTCTTCGAGTTGTCCGACGCGACCGCCGTACTGGAGGGGTTCCGGGAGCTGATCGCGGACGCACCCGAGGAGCTCGGCGGGTTCCCGGCGTTCCAGATCGCGCCGCCCTTGCCGTTCATCCCGGAAGACCGGCACGGCGAGCCGTTCGCCGCGATCGTCGGCTGCTGGGCCGGTGATCCCGATCAGGGCGAGGCGCAGATCTCGAAGTTCCGCGAGTTCGCGCCGGTGCTGGCTGAGCACGTCGGCCCGATGCCGTACCCGGCCCTCAACGGTATGTTCGACGCGCTCGTACCGCCGGGCCTGCAGCACTACTGGAAGGCGAACTTCGTCACCGAACTGACCGACGAGGCGATCCAGGCGCACCTGCGGCACGCGCCCGGTCTGCCGGCGGTGAACTCGACCGTGCACATCTATCCGATCAACGGCGCCTGCCACCGGGTCACGCCGGACTCGACCGCTTTCGCCTACCGGGATGCGAACTTCGCGACGGTGATCGCCGGCATGTGGCCGGACCCGGCCCAGAACGAGGCCGGCATCGAGTGGGTCAGGTCGTACTACGACGACGTGGCGCCGCACTCCGAGTCCGGCGGATACATCAACTTCATGGCCGACGACGACCAGAGCCGGATCCGGGACAACTACAAGGGCAACTACGACCGTCTGGTCGAGGTGAAGCGGAAGTACGACCCGGGCAACCTCTTCCACCTGAACCAGAACATCATGCCTTAGGCAACAAACAGTCAGCCCGTACGGCGGACGCCGTACGGGCTGACTGTGGTGGCGCTTCTACAGGGTCAGCAGGCGCTGGAAGAAGGCGCGGTAACGCTGCAGGGCCGAGCGGAGGTCCTCGGTGCTGGGCTCTCCGTCGGACCACTGCTTCTCCAGGTCCTGGTGCTGCTGGTCGAAGGTGTCCGAGAGACGCTTGAGCAGGTCGTCGACGAGCTTGTCGGCCTCGCTCACCGCGTTGCGCGGGTCGTCCACGAACCCTTGCTGAATGACCTCCCACCGGGACCGGAAGTCCACCACAGCGTCGGGATTCACCAACGGCTGCTGGCTGAGATCCTGGGGCTCGCTTGCGGTGCGATCGGTGGTCGCGGCGTCGGTCGTCACCGGGTCGACCGCCGTCCGGTCGTCCAACGCGTCACCGGTGGTCCGGTCGTCCAGGGCATCGCCCGTACGCCGGTCGTCGAGGGCGTCGCCTGTACGGCGGTCGTCCAACGCGTCACCTGTACGCCGGTCGTCCAGCGCGTCGCCTGTACGGCTTTCGTCCAGGGCGTCGCCGGTGGTCCGGTTGTCCAGGGTGTCGTCTGTGGCGCCGTTGCGCAGGCCGGCGTCGGTGCGGTCGGTGCCGGGTTCGGTGAAGACGCGGTCGTCGTCGGTCACGACGCGGTCGTCGTCGAGCGCGTCGGGGCGGCGGTCATCGGGCGTTGTCATGCTTGTGCTCCTTCTCGTCGTCCGGTTGGGTGTCGTCGTTCGTGAGCAGGGCGTCGACCAGCGAGCGGTACGAGGTCACCGCCTGGCGGAGCTCCTCCGTGTCGGTCTCGCCCTGGGCCTGTGCGACCGCGACCCGATGGGCGTCGCGATAGTGGGAGGCCACGTCGGGATGGTCGACCGAGATGTCGTTGACCCGCTGGTCGAACTCGTCGACCGGGTAGCCGGTCTCGCGCATCATCCGCAGTACGAGCTGATCCGCATCGGCGACGGCTTCGGCGGGACGATCGACGAAGCTCTGCTGGATCTTGGCCCACTCCTCCCGGTACAGCTGGGCGGACTGCGCGCTCAGCGGGACGATGTCGAGCTTCGACACCCGGCGTTCGCGCTCACGCAGGTCGCGCTCGGCGCTGCGCCGGTCACCCGATTCCTCGAGGCTGCGTTCGTACTCAGGGCCGAAGCGCTTGTGCAGCTGCTCCGACCGTTTGCGCTGGTACATGAAGACCAGTGCGGCCGCCGCGAGTACGACGACAACGATGATGACGATGGTCAGGACGGTATCCATCAGACCTCCAGTCCGATTTGTGGCGCGGACCTGCGATCTTTCGTCCGTGATCGCGAGGACCTCTGGCAGGCGGTCCCCAGCGCCGCCTCACATCCCCGAAGTCAGACCGGTACCCAGCGACTTCGCACACAAGCATCCGGCCGGTCACCGAGGAATCGGTGACCGGCCGGATCGGCTTGGTTCTCAGGCCTTCGGGGCCAGCTTGTGTACGACGATGCCGGACTTGAAGGTGGTGGTGCCGAGCAGGTCGAGGTGGGTCATGTCGAGGCCGAGGCCGTGGAACATGTTGTCGCCGTCGGCGAGCACCGGGAAGATCCAGAAGTGGTACTCGTCGACCAACTTGTTCTCCAGCAGGGTCTTGGAGAACGAGCCGGTGCCGAACTTGATCAGCGAGCCACCGTCCTCCTGCTTGAGCCGCTTGACCGCCTCGGCGGCGTCGCCTTCGAGCGGCTGGGCGTTCCAGGTCAGGTCGGTCAGTGTCCGGGTTGCGACGTACTTCGGCATTGCGTTGAAGGCGTCCGTGTACGGGTCACCGCCGCGCTGCGACCAGGCCTCCGCGAAGGATTCGTAGGTGGCGCGGCCCAGCACCTGCGCGTCGACGCCCTCCATCAGCGCGAGCGAGTAGCCGGAGTGCTCGTCGTCCCAGTACGGCGCGCTCCAGTCCTGCGGGTTCTCGATGACGCCGTTCAGGGACATGAAGGTGGACTCGATCAGCTTCCTCATGGTTCTGCCTTTCTTTCTCACTGTTGGTAGGGACGCTTGGTGCGCGCGTCCCGGAGCGCTTCGGCCCACCAGACGAGCTGGTCGAGCATGATCTTGGCTTCGGCCTCGTAGCCGGCCGAAGCCCGTGGCCAGCCGCCGTCCGCGGTGAACTGCTCCCAGTAGCAGGGAAGTGCCACCGTGCTGCGGATGGTGACGGCCTGGAGTTCGGTGAAGACTTGGCGCAGTTGCGCGGTCGCGTTCCGTCCACCGGTCTCCCGGCCGTAGCTGACGATCGCCACCGGCTTGGCATGCCATTCCTCGTAGTACCAGTCCAGTGCGGTCTTCAGCGGCGCCGGGAAGCTGCTGTTGATCTCGGGCGTCACCACTGCGAACGCATCCGCGTCCGCCAGCCGTGGCGCCAGTACAGCGACCTCTGTCGGCGTCTCGTCATCGGTGTCGGGGAGGGTGGTGGGCAGGTTGGTCGTGGCCAGATCGACCAGGTCGATCTCGAACTGCTGGGCGGCCTGCTCGGCCAGCCACTGCGCCACGGTCGGTCCGAACCGCCCGTGGCGGGTGCTGCCGATGATCACTGCCAGTCGCATCGCCTGCCTCCTTCCCGGGTGTCGTTCCGGCGTCTTTCCGATGTCCCAGACTCTGCCGGAACCCGTTTACGGTTTCTTTCCGGTCGCTGGGCCGGATGTCGGAATAGGCTGCTGAGATGCGCTTCGGGGTACTCGGACCGGTAACGGCCTGGACAGATACGGGTACGCCGGTCGTTGTGCAGGGCCTCAAGGTCCGTGCGCTCCTCGCCGACCTCCTGGTCCACGAGGGTCGTCCCGTCCCCGCGGACCGCCTGATCGACGACCTGTGGGGCGTGGATCTACCCGGCAATCCGGCCGGCACACTGTCCGCCAAGGTCTCGCAGCTCCGCCGCGCTTTCGAGGACGCCGAGCCCGGTAGCCGTGCCCTGGTCAAGTCTGGCCCCGCGGGGTACTCGCTCACCCTCGACAGCTCGTCGTACGACGCCCTGCGGTTCGCTGACCTGGTTGCGGCCGGGGACCTCGGTGCGGCGCTGGCGTTGTGGCGCGGTCCGGCGTACGCCGATTTTGCCGACGAGGCGTTCGTGGAGACGACGGTGGCGCGGCTGACCGAACAGCGCCTGACTGCACTGGAGAGTTGGCACGAGGAGCGGATCGGCTCTGTCAGCGAGCTCGGTGAGTTGGTTGCCGCCTACCCGTTGCGAGAGCGGCTCCGGGCCTCGCACATGAAGGCTCTGTACCGCAGTGGCCGGCAGAGTGAGGCACTGGAGAGCTATGAGGAACTACGCCGCCTGCTGCTGGACGACCTCGGTCTGGACCCCAGTCCCGAGCTAGTCGCGCTGCATCAGTCGATCCTCACGCAAGAGCTGCCGAATGCCCGGTCCAACCTGCCTGCTCAGCTGACGGAGCTGGTGGGCCGGAGTGAGGCTGTGAAGGACGTTGCGTCGGGTTTGAGCGCATCTCGTCTCGTGACGCTGACCGGGCCTGGGGGAGTGGGCAAGACGCGGCTGGCGATCGCGGCGGCCGCTGATGTCGCCGAGCGCTTCCCGGATGGCGTCGTACTCGTCGAGCTCGCCGCGGCGACGGCCAGCTCACTCACAGACGCTGTACAGGCCGCGTTGGATCTTCGGGACAGCACTGGCGCAGTCGTCGAGCGACTGGCGGCTGTGATGGGTTCACGACTGCTGGTGCTGGACAACTGCGAGCACGTCATCGCAGCGGTGGCTGAGCTGACGGACCGGTTGCTCGCTACGGCACCGGGACTCCGTGTGCTGGCAACGAGTCGGGAGCCGCTGGGCCTCGCTGGCGAAGTGGTGTGGAACGTGCCGCCGCTCGAGGTTCCGGCGCCCGCGCTGGACCTGGACGCGCTGAGTGAATGCAGTGCGGTGCAGCTGTTCGTGGCTCGTGCCGCTGCGGCCTCTCGCGACTTCACTCTGTCCGCAGAGACCGCCGATGACGTGGCTGTGTTGTGCCGGCGGCTTGACGGCATTCCGCTGGCACTGGAGCTCGCTGCGACTCGGGTGCGCGCGCTGGGAGTCCGTGGGCTGGTGGCACGCCTCGATGACCGGTTCCGGTTGCTGGCGACGGGACACCGGGGTGCGGCGCCGCGTCAGCAGACTCTGCTGGCGATGATCGACTGGAGTTGGGAGCTGCTCACTGCGGAAGAGCAGTCCGTCCTGCGACGTCTCGCCGTACATGCGGATGGTTGTACGGCGGAGGCTGCGGCCGTGGTCGGTGATGAGCCAGACGTGCTGGATGTACTGATCCGGCTCGTCGACCGGTCGCTCGTCGTACCCGTGCACGGGTTGCAGGGTCCGCGTTATCGGTTGCTGGAGTCAGTGGCGGCGTACTGCGTCGAGAAGCTGCGTGCGGCCGATGAGTTGGACGCGGTGCGGCAACGGCATCTTTCGTACTACACGTCGCTGGCGGAGTCGGCGGAGTTGTTCGGTTCGGACCAGGGTCGCTGGTTGGACCTGCTGGATGAGGACTCGGCGAACCTGCGGACCGCGCTGGACTGGGCGGTCTCCAGTGCGCAGCTGGACTTGGCTGAGCGGTTGGTGGACGCACAGGCCTGGTACTGGTTCCTGCGTGGGCGTCACGTGGAGGCTCTGCGGTCCTTGGAGAGTGTTCCGGGGTCTGCTCGGTTGGGGGCCTGGCGGGTCGGGTTCCTGTACCTGATGGGTGACAGTGGCGCGGCGGCGGAGCGGGATCGCTGGGCGGACTCGGCGGACGCTCGGGGGCAGTGGTGGATTGCCCACACTGGTATCGACGCGGGCGACCTCAGCACATGCTTCACGCTGCTGGAGCGCGCGTTGAAGACCTTTGAGACCGAGGGCGACCAGTGGGGCGTCGGGGCCGCGTTGTCGGCTCGGGCGAAGCATGCGCATGTCCGAGCCGATCTCGCCGCCCTGTCTGCCGATGCTGAAGCGAGTGCGCGGATCTTCCGGTCGCTGGGGGACCGGTGGGGCATGCTGCAGGCAACTGGCTGGCTCGGCGCGTATGCGGAGCTCACGGGCGATTTCGACGAGGCAGCACGGCTGAGCCTCGAGAGCGCGGAGATCGCCGAGGAGCTGGGCCTCTGGCCGGAGGTGGCCGGCGCACTGGGCATGCTCGGCTGGACGTCGGTCCGGCAGGGGCGCTATGACACAGCCCGCACGCACGGCGAGCGCGCATTGCGGTTGGCGACCGAGCAAGGTCAGCGCTCCACGGAGGCTCTTGCGGAGATCGTGCTGGCGTTCACGGCCCGGCGTACTGGCGCTCTCGACGAGGCGTCTCGGCGCCTGGAGGCCTTGATCGAGGCTGCGCGTCGGCAGAGCGAGCCTGTCCTTTATCTGTCCATGGTGCTGGAGGAGTTGGGCTTCGTCAGGGAACTGCAGGGGGACGCGGCGGGCGCGCTGGCGCTGCACAAGGAGGCCTTCGGGATCTCCGTGGAGTTCGACTCGCTCCGGGGCATGTGCTGGGCGCTGGAGGGAATCGCGGCCTGCCACCCGGACAAGACGCTGGCCGCGACCTTGCTCGGCGCTGCGGCCGCCACTCGGGCGACGGAGAACTATCTGATCGCTTCGACCGAGTCCGAGGACCTCACTCGGGCGGTCACCGCGGCTCGGGTCGCGCCGGACTACGACAGTGCCTTTGCGACCGGCTCCACCCTGTCGCCAGAGGAAGCCTTCCGCCTGCTCTAACGTTGGCCAGCAGATGGTCTGTTATTGAGATTATTCGGCTAGCGAAGTAGTTTTGCTGGCGAGCGAACCTCCGACAGGTGAAGGTGAACCATGGACTACGGCCACGAGCTGGTCTTCGGCACGTTCCTGACCCCCGCGGTCGACAATCCGGCCCGGGTGATCGCGCTGGCCCAGCTGACCGAGCAGGTCGGCCTCGATCTCGTCACCTTCCAGGACCACCCGTACCAGCCGCGCCTGATGGATGCGTGGACCCTGATGTCCGCGGTCGCCGCGCAGACCCAGCGGGTGAAGGTCGCCACGAACGTCGCCAACCTTCCGCTGCGCCATCCCGTCGTACTCGCTCGCAGTGTCGCCACGCTGGACCTGATCACCGGCGGCCGCGTCGAGCTGGGGCTGGGTGCAGGCGGCTTCCTGGACGCGGTCGCCGCGAACGCCGGCCCGGAGCTCACGACCGGTCAGAGCATCAGTGCGCTCGAAGAGGCGATCGCGATCATCCGTGAGGTCTGGACACCGACCGGCGGCGGCATTCGCCTCCCCGGCAAGCACTACAGCGTTTCCGGTGCCAAGCGCGGTCCGCAGCCGGCGCATGACGTCGAGATCTGGCTGGGTGCCTACAAGCCGCGCATGCTCGCCGTCACCGGTCGCCTCGCCGACGGCTGGCTCCCAAGCAGTGCGTACGCCGGACCCGACCAGCTCGCCGCGATGAACAAGCTCATCGACGAGGCCGCTGTCGAGGCAGGGCGCGACCCGGCCTCGGTACGACGGCTCTACAACCTGTCCGGCCGATTTGCTGGGAACGGCGGGTTCCTGCAGGGGCCGGAGGAGCTGTGGATCGACCAGCTCGCCGAGCTGACGTTGGGCGAGGGGATGAGCACGTACATCCTCGGGTCCGACGATCCGGACGACATCCGCCGGTTCGCTGAGGTTGCGGCGGGAGTGCGTGAGGCGGTGTCGGCAGCACGGGCTGGTGAGGTCGTTGCTGCTGCACCGGTCGCTCAGACTGTTGGCGGCTTCAGTGTGATGCCGACACCACCTCCGGCTGTCCGGCGGAGCGCCGTACAGGTACTGGACGAGTCGGAGCGTCCCACTGGTCCGGCTTTGGATCCGGAGCGCACGTACACGCCGTACCAGCTGTCGTCGGGTCAGCATCTGATCGACGTACACGACCATCTGCGTGCGGAGCTCGAGCAGATCCGCGATCTGGTCGAACAGGTCGCGGCTGGGTCGCTCGGTGTCGGGGCGGCGCGTTCACACATCAACACGATGACCATGCGGCAGAACAACTGGACTCTTGGCACGTACTGCGAGTCCTACTGCCGGCTGGTGACTACCCACCACTCACTTGAGGACGCGTCGCTCTTCCCGCACATCCGGCGAGCTGACCCGGCGCTCGTGCCCGTCGTGGATCGGTTGCAGGAGGAGCACCACATCATTCACGACGTACTCGAAGGTGTGGACAAGGCTTTGGTCGCGCTCGTCGATGGGTCCGGGACTATCGACGGTCTGCGGGCAGCGGTCGACCTGTTGGACGACACGCTGCTCTCACATCTGTCCTACGAGGAACGCGAGCTTGTTGAGCCGTTGGCGCGGCTCGGGGTTATTTAGCCTCACCCAGTAGTGAGGCGAGGATGTCGAGCAGGCGAAGCGTCGGCGCTTCGCCTAGCAGCCGGGCGGCGGACGTCTGCGGCTCGGCGATCAGGCGGACCTGCAGCAGCTTGAAGTCGCGGACGTTGGCCGGGTTGACCAGGTCGCGGTGCATTGCGGCCAGGAGCTCCGCACCGGCGGCCGCGTTCGTGTAGGTCATCCGGATGAAGCTGTCGCTGACCGGGTAGAGGAACGGCCGCTTCAGGTGCAGCAGCTTCGACTTCTTCGCCTGACCGAAACCGCGGTGGCCGGTGAACCTCTCGTCCAGCGCCATCGCCGCCTCGAACAGGTCGCTGCCCGGCTTGGCGTCTTCGAGCCGCGCGTCGACCGGGATCGCGGCGAACTCCTTCTCCGCTTCCACCTCGAGCAGCCACGGGATGTCCAGGGCGCGCAGGTCGGATCCGATCACCATCGTCCGGGCCAGGTCCTCGAGCGTCACCTGGTTCGGGTCGGAACCGCCGACGCACGTCATGCCCGGCAAGCCGTCGTAGTACTGCAACACGGCGCCGTTGGTCTCGGCGTACAGCCGCAACTGCGCGATCGCCTCATCGACGACGATCTTCCGAGTACCGATGTTCATGGCCACACCCTCACACTCTTGGTGGCAGACCCGCCAGCGGGCGGACCATCATCCGAACGGATTCCTCACTGTTTCCGCAGATCGTAGGCGACCCGCCGCTCAGCTCCACGCGAGGGTCACTTCCCGTTATCCACACGCAGTAATCATCCCGCCTGCGATACCTCGAAGTTCCTTAAACTCTCAGTGACAGCCCAGCAACTGAACGGAGGCGGACGGTCGCAATTGGTTGCGGCTACAGGGAAATGGGGGCACTGGTGCGGAGGGAGTCTTCGATGGCGCAGATGGTTCTGGTGACCAGCAGGCCCTGGTCGATGCCGGGCCCCAGATCGGTGCCGTCGATGAGGGCGGCGGCGAAGTCTTGGACCATCCAGACGGCGGGGCCGACGGCGGAGCGGCCGATGCGGCCGGAGAGGGGCCACAGCGAGCGCTGGCGATCGGTGACGGTGGTCAGCCCCTGGTGACTGAGGTCCGCGGACAACGAACCCTCGGTGCCGATGACGCCGAAGCGGAAGTCGACGATTCCTTCGCCGGCGTCCGGGAGCACCCAGGCCGAGCTGAGCGACGCGGTGGTGCCGTCGTCGAACGTGAGGAGTGCGCGGATGACGTCCCAGGTGTCCACTCCACGCTGTTCGAGGATGCCGCGGGATCCGACCGCGCTGACCCGGGTCGGCGTACGCCCGGTGAGCCAGGTGAGCATGTCGATCGTGTGCGGCATCAGGAACCAGGCGGGTGACGACTGCGCCGCCCAGGAGAGCATCTGCGTGGGCACGAAGTACGAATTGCTGAGGGTGGCGTTCGACGTGATCGGTACGCCGAGCTCGCCGGCCTGGATGCTCTCGTAGGCCTTCAGTACGTGCGGGTTCCACCGGTTCTCGAATCCGACCAGGCATTGCCCTCCGCCGGATGCGACCGCCGCGGCGATCGCGTTGGCATCGTCGAGCGTGGTGGCGAGCGGCTTCTCGATCAGCAGGTGGAGGCCGTGCTTCGCGACGTCGACGGCTACCTCGCGGTGTGCGAAGTCGGGCGTCGCGACGATCACCGCGTCGGGCGCGAGATCCGAGAGCAGGTCGACGTGCGTCGGGACCACCGGCAGACCCGTGGTGGCCGCGTCCTCGGCCACTCGCGTGGATGGTTCGGCGAACCCGACGACCTCGACGCCAGGGCGGTCCGCCAAGGCGTCGGCGAAGAGCCGTCCACGTAGTCCGGCGCCGACGATTCCGATTCTTAGCACGTGTGTCTGCTTTCGCTGGGGTCTAGAAGAGGGTGAAGCCGCCGTCGACAACGACGACGGAACCGGTCATGAAGCTGGACGCGTCGCTGGCGAGGAAGATCGCCACCGGACCGAGCTCCTCCGGCTCACCCCAGCGCTTCATCGCGGCCGGGTCCACGCACCACGGCTTGAACTCGGGCTGGTCCACCGGCGACATCTCGGTGAGGAAGTAGCCCGGCGCCATCGCGTTGACGCGGATCCCGTACGGCGCCCATTCGGCGGCAAGCCCCTTGGTCAGCTGGTGCACCGCCGCCTTCGAGGTGAGGTACGAGATCTGCCATCGCGGCTGATTCACGATCTGCGCCGACATCGAGCCGACGTTGACGATCGTGCCGCCACCCCGTTCGGCCATCCGCTTCGCGACCGCGCGACTGCAGTACCAAACACCGTCCACGTTCGTCGCCATCACCTCGTGCCACGACGTGTCCGGGGTTTCGAAGGCGGCACCGCCGATCCCGATCCCCGCGTTGTTGAGGAGTACGTCGATCTCGCCGAACTCGGTGCTGACCTGTTCGATCGCGCGCTCGACGTCCTCGACATCGGAGACCTCGAGCTGTACGCCGTACGACCGGATGCCGAGCTTGTCGAGCTCGGCCGCGGCCGCCTGGGCAGCGGCGAGGGTCCTCGCCGTGACCGCCACGGAGGCGCCGGCCTCGCCGAGGCCCTGTGCCATCGCGCGGCCGAGGCCGCGGCTGCCGCCGGTGACGAGTACGACCTTGCCCTCGAGCGAGAACTTCTGCAGTGCGTTCATGAATCCGTCCCGGGTTCGGTCGCTTTCCTGACTAATCAGCGAGGTATGTACACTTTCCGGACTAACTCGTTACGGTGTCAAGAGAAACCTCCGAACTCGCGGACCGGAATGGGGTGGATCCGATCGAGACTGCACCCGCCTACCGGACGCCCTCGCGGGCCGAGTCGGCGCGCCGGCTGATCTCCCAGTCGGACACCGGGCGGCTCAACCGGACGCGTCTGCTGCAGATCCTGTATGACCTGGGTCCGCGGTCCCGCGCCGACCTCGCGCGGATCGCCGGCGTCGCCAAGACGACGATCGGCTCGATCGTCCAGCCGATGATCGACGAGGGCATCCTGCTCGAGGGCGAGCCGCAGCGCGGCAGTGCGCAGGGTGGAAAGCCGCCCCGGCCCATCTGGTTCTCCCCGGCCGGGCGGCCGATCATCGCCGTACATGTGCTGCCCAAAGATGTGTACGCCGCCTTGGTGAGCCCGACGGGCACGATCCTGGCTCGTGCGTCCGGTAAGTACTCGGGCACTCGGAACTCGCGCGAGACGATCGTCGAGCGCATCGTCAGCTGTGTCGAAGAGGTCGTCCCGCCTGACTCGACCGACGTACTGGGCGTTGGGGTGGCGGTCGGCGGGATCGTCAACACCGATGAGGGCACGATCGTCGAGATGAACCTCGCGCCTCGCCTCTCCGGTCTCGCGCTCGGGCCGATCTTGTCCGGTCGGCTCGGGTTGCCGGTTCATCTTGATCTGCATCCGCGGGTGCAGGCGATCGGGGATCGCTGGTTCGGCTCCGGTCGACGCAAGTCGTCCTTCGCTTCGCTTTACTGCGCCGAAGCGATCGGCGTCGGCGTCGTCATCGATGGGGATGTGCATCGCGGTCGGGCGGGTGGTGGCGGCGAGGTCGGTCACACGATCGTCGACCTTGGGGGAGCGGTGTGTCAGTGCGGTCGGCGCGGATGCTGGGAGACGATCGCATCCCACCGCTGGTTGCGCGGCCAAGCGGCGGCGCTCGGGCTCGCGCGCCCGGAATCGATGACGGTCAAGGCCCTCACGCGGCTGGTGGCCGACGGTGTCCCCGGCGCTCGGGAGTTGCTGGAGACGTTCGCTCAGAACGTTGCTGTCGGCATCATCAACCTGCAGCAGACCCTCGCCCCCGACCTGTTCATCGTGCACGGCGAGATCGTCAACGGCGGCGAACAACTCCGGTCGCTGATCGAGCACCACGTCGTCCAAGGCGTCGCCCACCACCCGGGCGGCGAGCCGGTCATCGAGTTCGCCAACACCCAAGACGACATAGTCCTACTAGGAGCAGCAGGCCTGGTCCTATCAGAGTCCCTAGAACTGCTCACCTAACAACCCAACCACCGCCAGTTGATGCCCTCCCCACCTCCCGTCACACCTCACCCCCTCGCACCACTCACCCCTCACCACACCTCACCCACCTCCCGTCACAGCACCTCTCCTTGCGTACCTCCTTGTTGCGGTGGGCAAATTCGGTTGAGGGGTTGCGGGGTGGTGCTCATGATGGGTCGCATGATTGAGACCCGTGGAGTGCTGCTGTTCGAACCTGCTGCCGACTTGGCGCGGGCGCAGCAGCAGACGGGCCTTTGCCGGAGGTCGACGCTCGTTCAGTCGTGATCGCGGCGCTGGTCGCCGGGCTACTGGCCGGCTATGGAGTTGCCATGCCGGTCGGACCCGTGGGGACCTACCTGGTCGCGTTGACCGCTCGGAGCTCGTTACGAGTCGGCGCAGCGGCCGCGTTGGGGATCGCGTCGGCTGACGGAGCCTATGCCTTGGTCGCCGCAGTTGCGGGGTCCGCGTTAGCGCCGCTGCTCGTGCCGATCGTCGAGCCGTTGCGATGGACGTCGGTCGTCATCCTGATCGCGCTCGCCGCGATGGGAGCAGGCAAGGCCGTACGGCGGTACCGCGCACACCGGCTGTCCGTGATCGAGCAGGAGACCGCGATCGGTGCGCGCAGGGCGTACATCGGCATGCTCGGCATGACGATGCTCAACCCCTGGACCGTGATCTACTTCGCCGCTCTGGTCATCGGTGGATCGGGCGCATCGACGGCCCCCAAGCTCTTCGAGCGCGCCGTGTTCGTCGTGGCTGCGTTCCTGGCGTCGGCGAGCTGGCAACTGCTACTCGCCGGCGGTGGTGCTCTGCTGGGTCGCGTGTTGACCGGCCACCTCGGTCGGCTGGTGACCACGCTGGCGTCCAGCCTGCTGGTCGTCGTACTGGCGGTGCGGTTGGTTGCCTAGAGGCTGCGCTCGACGGCCTCGGTGGGGTTGAGGAAGAGCAGAACCGGTGGGGCGGTGTTGGGGAGGATCTCGGCGTACGCCTGCAGTTGAGGGGCGTAGTACGCGACTCGACTCTCCAGCGCCGCCGCCGGGATGGCGTCGGTCTTGTAGTCGACGATGGTCAGGCGGCCGTCGTCCTCGCGGTAGATGAGGTCGACGAAGCCTTCGAGGACGGTGCCGTCGGGTTGGACTGCACCGACGTACGACTCGCGCCAGTGTTCGCGAGCGGCGGCGCGCTTGACCACGTCAGAGGCCAGGGCCGATCGGACCAGGCCGGTGACGACTCCGGCGTACTCGAGGACGCCCTCGGCGAGGCACTGGGTCGCGACCGCGGCTTCGAGGCCGGCGCCGGTGGACAGATCGACGACCTGCAGTACGGCGTGAACCGCGCGGCCGATCGCGGTGCCGTAGCGGCCCTTGGACCAGGGCGGCAGCTCGAGGTCGCGGGGTGCCTTGGCCGTGCCTGGGTCGACGTCGGTGAGCGTGACGTCGGGGCCGGTGCCTTCGCCGACGCTCAACTGATTGCCTTCGTCACCGATCCTGCCCTCAGCCTGCCGCCGATCACCACCGCCGACCGGGAACAAGCCGTGCGACTGGCAAGC